>JAAYKS010000289.1 GCA_012522285.1 Clostridiaceae bacterium
TCGCGGCGGTTTACGGCGACGAGGGGGTGTTGCCCTGCACCGTGCAAGGGATGGACGCGGTCCGGGAGGGCACCCGGCTGGTGTGCCAGAATCCGGGCTGGCTCGCGTTGGGGGAGCGTCCGGAAAGAGACCAGGCGGAGCAAGTCCGTCGGGTCGCAGCCGTGTTTGATCGCGCAAAAGTCCCCAATCGCGTGATGCCCGACATGCGTCGGCACCTCTGGGGTAAGTTTATGCTCAATGTCGGGATCAACCAGGTGCTTGCGATCCATTTGGGAGACTACGGGCTGGTACAGCGCCCGGGCGAAGCGCGCGACCTCATGGTCGCCGCGGTGCGGGAAGCGGCAGCCCTGTCGGTGCCGGAAGGGGTCGGGCTGGGGGAACAGGACATCGCCCAATGGCTGGACGTGGTCGCGACCCTCGCGCCCGGCGGCAAGCCTTCCATGGTGCAGGACATCGAGGCCGCGCGGCCAACCGAGGTCGAATTGTTCGCGGGAACTGTGCTCCGGCTGGGGCGCCGCCACGGCATCGACACCCCGGTCAACCGGGCGTTGTATGACCGCATCCGCGCGATGGAGCCCTCCCGGGCATAAGCACCGCGGGCAGAACCTTATAATAAACCAGACGGACTCAAGCCTTTTTGGGGCGCATCATCGAGAGAACAAGAGAAGTCACCAGCAGCACGGCCGCGAGGATCATCAGCGACCGGTTGTCGTCGATCGGGCAGACCCCCTCCGGGAGATCGCGGCGAGCTAGCCAGGTGGCGATCAACGCGTAAATGGCAAGAATTGTCCCCACCGCACCGGTGCTGCGCTCCGCGATCCGGACGGGCGAGTGCTTGCGTCCGCGGGTCTTGTTCTTGCCGGACTCGTCAGACGGTGGCTTGCCGGACAGGTCGTCCGGGAGTCGGGGATCGGTGGGTTGCTGGTCCATGGGGGCCGCCCTTCCGCCGGAGGTCCGGCATGCGTGGTCTAGGCTCCATCTTACCGGACCGGCGGGTGGTCTTCCGTGACGGCGTCACGTCCGGATCGTAAAGTGCCTGTGGTCCTGCCGGCAGAGGATCTGCGCGACATGCCGCGCGGACAGAAGCGCCGGCGGCAACCCGCCGCCCGGCGTGGTCCAGTGCCCGATCCGGTAAAACCCGGTCAGTCCCGGTAAGGTTTTTGAGATTTTCCGGCGGAACGTCCGCGGATGCGGGAACCATCCCTGGATCGATGCCCGGTGGTTGTTGGTCAGTCGATGCAGCGTGACCGGGGTCATGACGTCGATCACCTCGACCGCTTCACCCAGACCGGGAATCCGGGGACCGTGCGGTACAAACCCGCTGCCCGGCCCTTCTCCGCTGTCGGGGGGCGGGGTGCCGCTGTCGAGTGCCGCCACCACCTCCCGACCGATCCGTACCTTCTCTTCCTCGTATCGTTCCGCGTCCTCGGCCGCCAGCCGGTTCCAGTAGTCGAAATCCGTGTGTAGCAGCACGGTCACCGCCGTCTTGCCCGACGGCGCGAGTGTGCTGTCAAAATGGTAAATTGTCGTCTCCAGCCGCGTCGCGGTGTGGGTGTCGTCGATCACAATCGGACGGTCGATGAGGTAGCTGACGGTGTGCGCGGTTTCGCGCAGCAGCCGATCGACCCCGATCGAAACCTGGAGCAGCGGCTCAAACAGCCTCCCTGGCGCGTCCCGATCCCCGGATGCGCTCCCGGGGGGAGACCCGAAGCGCTGGGCGCTTTCCGTGTCGACGTGTTTGCCCTCCAGCATACGGTAGAGGGTGTCATACCCGTCTGCCGCGGAGATCACGACGTCTGCGTACCGCTTCTCCCCA
>JAAYKS010000290.1 GCA_012522285.1 Clostridiaceae bacterium
CCTCGAGAATTACGGGCCATGTTGAACGCCTACATGCCGCACTACAACCAAGTTCGGCCACACTCCTCGTTGGATGGATTCGTACCAGCAACCCGTTACCTCGGTCAACCGCTCACGCAAGTGGGTTGAGAATACCCAGAGAAAGGAAATACTTGTCATCCTGATTTCGTGTCTTGACAATGGGGGGCATTACACAGATCCGGCTACGGACCAGAAGGTTGTGGATTCGATCTCTGCCGGGCGCGCCAGAAAACCCCTGAAGCTGTTAAGCTCCGGGGGCTTTTCATTTTTCCCAGATGTGCTGGAATCCGCAAGATGTTCATAGCAGTGGACGTCAGCGCATGGCATATGCCGGGGCCTTCCTGTGTTCCTTAAGCAGCTGGATCGCGACCGATTGTCTGTTCGATTGCGATGTGCGACACACCCGGTCCGGCTCATAATCTCCGATGATGTCAATGTGTACACAGGTCATGCCCGCACCTCGCTGCATCATTCATCCGAAGGAATATGAATCAGGTTTGTTTCAGATGTTTTTCAAAGAATGCATATATTTGCAAATAATACTCATCCCCTTCAAAATACCCGTGGCCCTGTCCGGGAACCATCATGAAGCCTGCATCATTCCCGTGTTTGCTGGCTTTTTCACAGAATGCGGCACTCTGCACGTCCGGAACACGTGGATCCGTATTGCTGCACATGGCCAGAAACGGGCAGAGTTTCTTGTCCGCATACGTAATCGGGCTGGCTTTGATGACCAGATCCCGTTTCTCCTCTGCAGAACCGCCGTACATGATCAGGAACCGTTCGTCCTTCAGCATGTTCTCAAATGCAAGGATATCGAAGCCGCCGTACCAGCTGACTGCAGCCTGAACGGTGCTGGGCACGCTCGGCCAACCGCCCTTGTCCTCAAAGTCCGGGATACCTTCCTGCACGGCCATCAGACCGGCCAGCTGTCCACCGCAGGATTCGCCCCACACGCCGATCCGGTCTGGATCGATTTCCCACTTGTCGGCGTGGCTACGCAGGTAGCGGACCGCACATTTAGCGTCTTCGATCTGTGCGGGAAACGGTTTTACCTGTGCCAGTCGGTAGTCGATGCTGGCGATGAAGAACCCCTTCCGGGCCAGTTCGAGAAAGGATTTTTCCGGACGGGATTTCCGTGTCACATGCTCCTCTGTGAAGCCGCCACCGTGGATCCAGATGATAGCCGGCATCGGGCGGGGGGCGGCATCGTCCCAGAACGCATCCAGACGGTATGGTCCGTCTTCCTGTACGGTGTATGCCACTCCGTCTACATACGTGATCTGCTCTTCGGCCATGTCCACGATCTGTGGGCGCAGCACTTCTTTCTTCTCTGCCATGGTTCCTCTCCTATATGTCTATTTTTTATTCCCTATAGTACCGCTGCCGACTCAATCGGTACAGAATCCGGTCCAGCTGCTGGTCCCCGCGGTTGCGGCTGAGCAACGCATTCTGACCGACCTTGCAGAGCAGCGTTGCGGCCGCCTGCTCCATCTCCTCCGGATCACTTCCTTCGGGGAACGGCGGCGGCGCCACCAGAATATGAATTCTGTCCCCATATCGACGGATCAAGTCAAACTTGTCGTTCGCATCGTCTTGTCCGTCCCAAGAATCCACGCCAGCGTCGATCATCAGCGGCAAAAACGATGCTACACAACCGCAGCTGTGCTGTTCGAAATAGAGTCCGTGCCGATGGCAGAATGCGGCCAGACGCGTGATCCACGGGATGAGCATCTGTCGGCAGGTCTCGGTGGAAAACAGCGGCGCGCGCTGACCGCCCCTGTCGTCGTGGAACGTGATCAGGTCGATGTCGAAGTTTTGTTTGCATCGAAAAATGATGTCCTCGTACAGACTGCACAGTCGGTCAAACAGTGCGCACACCGATCGAATGGTCTCTTCGTCGATCAGGGCCATGGCGGCATTGCCAAAGTCCATCAGAGCGATCAGGCGCTCGAACAGACCGTTGAACAGTACCAGGCTGACCGGTCGGTCCGGATCCATGTTCGGTTCATTCCGTAGGCGACAGCCGGCCCAGTCCCACGAAGCGCCATCCGGAAAGGTCAGCACCTGTTCCCACTGGGTGACATCGGGCAGCATCGGCTGCCCGGGCCGCACCATGCTCCCACCCGCTTCCGGCACATAGACCCATTCCACGCCGAACAGATCCCGGCCACCGGACGGACTCCGGGCAACAGAGTCCGGGAGAATGTCCAGAGACACATAACAGCGTTCCGCTCGGGCACGGGGCATCCACTGAACCGGCTGTCCCGAATAAAGGGCGCGCATGTTTTCCTTCGGGGAAACGGGGTAGCCGAACACCGGTGCAGGGACACCGCCCTTATCGGTATAGAACCCGTGATCTTCGGTTTCCTCTTCCCGGAACGGCATCCGGACAGTTCCCATCATGTACGGAACGGACCGGGGTCTGTAGCCCCCGGGAAGTCTGCCTTGCCCCTTACGCCGTACGCGCGAAACAGCCCCCAACGCGGCTGCAAGTCCGGAGTATAGTTGAAGATCCGACCGGCATCCATCCCCCGCCCCGTGTCAATAAGCAAAATCAGGTTGTTGCCGCCTTTGGTCGCATCCCTTAGGTTCATGTTCTCCTCGATGAAGCTGCAGAGATACAGCCCATCCCGGATCCGGATGTACTGAGCAGGTTCCTCATATAGCGGTTCCAACTTGTCCGCCGGACCGGTGGACAGAATGCCGGCTTCGTCCGGATTCCGAACCGTGTGTGTTCGGTAGCACCCATCCAGGTACAGGTGCGTGTTGACAAAGCCGGTGGAATAGGTCCAAGTGATGCAAGTGCCAAACAGGTCATCCGTAAACCCGTGACGGTCTTCCGGCAGCGGCAGCCCGTTCATGTAAATGGCCCCGAACTGCACATCAGTCCGGGACATGCGCCGCCGTTCCGGAAGGTACCCGGACTGAGTCACGATACGGGTTACCAGCCGGCTTTCGGTATCGAACACCAGTGTCACGCATTCGCGGACCAGTCGGCCGAAGACCTCGAAGCTGACGAAGAAAGTATGGTCGTCCATCTTCAGGCATCCGTATTTCTCCCAGCGGAACTCCTGATCCCGGTTGGCACGGACAAGGTCGGTTGCCGTCAGGAACGAATAGAGTTCTTCTTCTTCGTTATCGAATTCAAACCGGTAACTGGTCCCGGCCAGTACATCATCCGTTTTCCGGAGTGTTTTCTCACTGCTTTCAAAAGTGAATCCGTTGACTGTATGCATATCTACTCCAATCGGCGAGGTATAGGAATCAATCCTCCTCTTCTGCTTTTTTCTGTCTCCCTCATGCGCTAGTCTTCGTACTTTCCTCCGAAGACCACCCCGTTCCTCTTTTCATAGGACTTTTCGTGCAGTTCCGCTTCCCGATGAAACTGCTTGTTGGTGAATTCCCTGTAGTAGTATTCCCGTATCAGAAACAGATCGTTCCGGTACTTTTCTGTATCCATCGCGCAGACACGGGTCCACAACAGCCGGTCAATGGAAATCACAAGCACATCGTCTTTTTCGATCGCTTCTTTTTTGAAGAAATCGTAGTCAAGATGTGCGATACTTCTCCATATCTCGAACGGGCCGATGACCAGCCCCAGATCGCCATACAGATCCTTTCGCTTTTCCGGATACCGCCGGGCCAGTCCCTGATAGTCTTCGTCCGTGATCACGAGATCAACGTCCGCACCTGCCTTGCGTATGCCATAGTATTCCATGGCCATTCCTCCGATGAGGATCGGCTTTGTTGAGAAGTGCAGATCACTCTGCAGCAGATTTTGCGTATATCGCGCCAGTACGTCGTTCATTTCTTCTGCCCCTTCCGGAAACAACGAATCCATCGTACGCGTCCATTATATGCCAACAGGCCTTAAGCCTTCGGATTGTGGCTTATTGACTCTGAAAAAAGCCACATAAAGCCAAAAGATACCAAGGGAGGAAACGCTGATACTCTTGGGCGATATCGCGTCGCGCCCCTAAATCCGGCAGATCGGGAAGTACAGCTCGCACTCACAGTACTGCTTCCTGCATCGCGCATAGTCGATGCGCTCAAAGTGGAAAGGCGTCCCGACGGTGATCTCAACCGTCGGCATCCACGACCGCTGCACCAGGTCCCACAGTCCCTGCAGCGTGCGGGCCGAGATCTCCTCCGGCCGGTGCAGCCCCATATAGGTGAACACCCCGTACTTGTGCGCTGGGACGTGGGTTTCGGACATGCCATCCGGCAGCAGGCTGTTTCCGTCGACCAGCAGCGCGGGCTGATACCGGGTCCAGGATGCCCGGGGATCCGGGACGGCCGAGTACCCGATGTAGATGTCGCGTGCGACCGGGTTGACGATCTCCTTGCGCCGGTCGTGGAAGAACTCGTTTCCGAGCCGGCTGGCAAGCAGCGTCTCCGTATTTTCCCGGATGTCCACCTCGAACACCGGTCCCGCGATCGCAAAGCCGGGCATCACTGTGATCGAACGCAGGTATGTGAGTCCCTCGCCCGCGAACTGGAGAAAGTCCGGGTTGAAACGGTCCAGGATGTCCAGCGGGGCCGGATTGCGCCGCCATCGGACCGGCTGGATGCCAAACTCGTCGCGGAATGCGCGCTGGTAGGAGCGCTCGCTCCCGAACCCGTACCGGTCCGAGAGCGCTTCGATTGTCAGGTGTCCGCCAAGTAGATCTCCCAGCGACGATGCGATGCGCCGCCGGCGCACATACTCCATCAAGCCGGTGGACGTGGCCCCCCGCCAGATGCGCAGCAGATGGAATTTGGAGAGGCTGACGTGGTCCGCGATGCGGTCCAGATCCAGAGGTTCGAGGAGGTGGGCCTCGATAAATCCAGTGGTTTCGCGCAGCACTCTGAGCAGATAGTGGTCCATGGCGCCCCCCGCCGCAAGACAGCAATTCCTGTCGCATACACGGTTTGTCTACATGCCATACTCTATCACACGAGTACACGGGAGGGGGAACGCAGGATGGATCACATCGACGGGAGCGGCGCGGAGGATGCGCTGCGGCAGCGGTACATGGCAGCGCTGGAGGTGTTTCTGGACAAAGTGCGCCCGGACCCCAACGTGCTGGCGGTGGTGGTGGGGGGCAGCCTCGCCTATGACGTGCTGTGGGAGAAAAGCGACATCGACGTGACCGTCGTGGTGCGCGACCAACTGCTGCGCAACGAGTCGTACAGCATCGACGAGGACGGGATCGTGCTCAACCTGTCCATGACCACACGCAGCGATTTCCGCCGGGGTCTCGAGCGTATGGAGGGCGGTTCGTTCGGCCAGGCTTACTTCGCCAAAGGCCGGATGGTGTACAGCGTGGATCCGAGCCTGGAGGAGTTTTTCGAGGAGAATCGGACGATCGGGGTGGAAGACGCCGCACTGTCCGTGATGGGTATGGCGGGCATGCTGATCTCCGATCTGGAAAAAAGCCGCAAATGGCTTGTCGCCCGGCGGGACCCGCAGTATGCGCAATATTACCTGATCCTCTGCGCCGAGACTGTCGCGGTGATGGAGCTGTGCCTGCGGGGTGAGCCCGCGTCCCGCGCTGCGATCCAGAAGGCGATGGCATTCGATCCCGATCTGATGCACCGGGTGTATACCGTCCCGATGTCGCGGCTGTACATCTCCGAGGAGATCGAGGAGGCGCAGCGCGGGCTGGAGGCGTACCTAGAGCGAAACATCGACGTGATCTCCCGGCCGGTGCTCGCGTTCCTTGCGGATGGGGAACTCAAGACCGGTACGTTGATCAGCCGACATTTCCACGAGGACATCCACTTCCTGATTCTGGTGTTTGACTGGCTGGTCGAAAAGGGGGTCATCGAGCGGGCGGCACGGACCATCCGCATCACCCCCAAGGGCCGCCAGGTGTTTGAGGAGATCGGCTACTTGTACGCCGGTCCGGTTTGAAAGGAGAGCATCGCATGTCCGTCCGCACCACCATCGAGATCGTCAACGCCCGGCAGAACAACCTCAAGAACGTCTCAGTCGAAATCCCGCGGGACCGGCTGACCGTGATCACCGGGGTGTCCGGCTCGGGCAAATCTTCACTCGCGTTCGACGTGGTCTACGGCGAGGGTCAGCGCCGATTCCTGGACTCGATCTCCACGTTCGCCAAAAGCCGGATCAGCCAGCTCAAAAAGGCGAAGGTCGACTATGTGCGCGGGCTTTCCCCGGTCATCGCGATCGAGCAGAAAAAAGGGAACAACAACCCGCGTTCCAACGTGGGCACGGTGACCGACATCAACGACTACCTGCGGCTGCTGTTCGCGACGGTCGGAACCGGCTCCTGCCCGGTATGCGGACACCCGCTGTGCCAGCGGTCCGCGACCCAACTGGCGGAGCGCATCGGGCAGCTCCCCGTGGGAACGGTCGTCGAACTGCGCGCGCCGGTTTCCCGGCCGTTCGGCGAGGACTACTCCTACGTGTTCCACCAGCTGCGCGAGAAGGGGTTCAAGAACCTGATCGTGGACGAGGAGGCGTTCTCGCTCGCGGACAAGCGGGAACTCGACGAGACGCGGGAGTACCGCATCGAGCTGCTCATCGACCGGTTCACGCTCCGGCACGACCGTTTCATCCAGCTCGCCAAGTCGATCGAGGCCGCGATGCTGGCGCTGGACGAGGACATCTTCCTCAAGATCGAGATCCCGTCCGGCGCGCCAGAGGGTTTTTATGATGGGTTCGGGTGCCCGGATCACCACTTCGCGTTGTTCGAGATGCAGCCGTTCCATTTTTCGTTCAACACCCCCGCGAGCGCGTGCCATACGTGCATGGGGGTTGGGCTGTCGTATGTGGTGGAACCGCGCTTCCTCGTGGTCGCACCGGAGCGGAGCATCGCGCGCGGGGCCCTCAAGAACACGGTGTTCAACGCCTCCCCGGCGGGCATGCAGAGCTACCGGGGTGTACAGATGTACAGCCTCTCGCAGAAGTACGGATTCAGCTTGGACACCCCGTTCCGGGACCTCCCGAAATACATCCAGGACATCCTGTTCTTCGGGACCAAGGGGGAGCCGATCGAGATGCTCCATCCCCCATACGCGAAGAAGAAGAACTGGAGCACCGGCCGGACGCGACCGTTCGTCGGGATCGCGACCGAGATGGAAAGCTGGTACCGGCATTATATCCGCCGCTCCTCCACAACCGAGGCGTTCGAACCGGAGTTCATCCGGGAATGCATGATCGAGCGGGTCTGCCCGGAGTGCGGCGGGGCGCGGCTCAAGAAGCAGCGGCTCAGCGTCAAGGAGGGCGGCGAGGACATCGACCGGCTCAGCCAGATGCAGCTCCAGAAGCTCCTTGCGTTCCTCGAGTGACTGCGGTTCGGGGAGGACCACCGAGAGGTCGCCGAGGCCATCGTGCGGGAGCTCGAGACCCGGCTTCGGCTGCTCATCGACATCGGGCTGCACTACATCAGCCTGGGTCGGCGCAGTGACAGCATCTCGGGCGGCGAGATGCAGCGGATCAAGATGTCCACCCAGATCAGCAGCGAGCTGATGGGCATGCTGTACGTGATGGACGAGCCGAGTATCGGGCTGCACCCGCGGGACACTGAACGGGTGATCGAGACCATGAAAAAGCTCCGCGACATCGGGAACACCGTGATTGTAGTCGAGCACGACATGGACACGATCCGAAGCGCGGACCACATCATCGAGATCGGTCCGGGCCCCGGCGTGCACGGCGGACACATCGTGGCGACTGGCACCGCCGAGGACATCGCGGCCGCGCCGGAATCGGCCACCGGACGGTACCTGTCGGGGCGCGCGGTCATCCCGGTACCCGACCGGCGGCGCGCGCTCGGGGACGACTTCCTGACCATCCAGGGTGCGCGGGAGAACAACCTCAAGAACCTGGATGTCGACATCCCGCTGGGGGTGTTTCTGTGCGTGACCGGGGTGTCGGGTTCGGGCAAGAGTTCGCTGGTCAACGAGATCTTGTATAAACAGCTTAAGGTCGCCAAGACCGGAGCGCGCATCGTACCGGGCGAGCACGACTTCCTGTTCGGCACGGAGCTCATCCAGAACGTCATCGCGATCGATCAGACCCCGATCGGGCGCAACAGCAAGTCCAACCCCGCCACCTACATCGGGCTGTACGACCGGATCCGCAAGCTGTTCGCCTCGCTCCCGGAGGCGGTCGAACGAGGGTACACGGCGTTGGACTTCAGCCTCACGCATTCCAACGGCACCCGGTGCGAGCACTGCGCGGGCGACGGGGTGATCGTGACCAGCCTGCAGTTCATGGCGGACATCGAGACGATTTGCCCGGTGTGCAAGGGCAGGCGCTTCTCCGAGGAGGGGCTCGAGGTCCGGTACCGCGGCAGGAACATCGCGGAAGTGCTCGAAATGACCGTGGAGGAGGCGCTGGACTTTTTCGCGGAGGAGAAGCTGCTCGCGCACAAGCTCACGGTCATGAACGAGCTGGGGCTGGGGTACATGACGCTCGGCCAGAGCTCAACCACGCTCTCGGGCGGGGAGGCGCAGCGCGTCAAGCTCGCATACGAGCTGTCCAAGATCAAACGCGGTGCACACAACCTGTACATCCTCGACGAACCGACGACCGGGTTGCACCTCGCGGACATCCAGAAGCTCCTGGACTGCCTGTACCGACTGGTCGACCAGGGCCACACGGTGATCGTGATCGAGCACAACCTGGACGTGATCAAGTGCGCGGACTACATTATCGACCTCGGGCCGGACGGTGGTGCGCAGGGCGGGCGGATCGTGGCGGAGGGCACCCCGGAAGCGGTGGCCCGGGTCGAGGCCTCGCTGACCGGGCGCTACCTGCGGGAGGCGCTGGAGATGGCGCCGTAGTGCGCCGCGAAAACCCCCGCCCCCGCAGATAGGATGTCAGAAAATAAACTCGTATGCTTCCTTGTGATACCGGCTGACAAGCCTGCTTTCCACATCAATGAGCATCGTGTATCGA
>JAAYKS010000291.1 GCA_012522285.1 Clostridiaceae bacterium
CGAACGCTGCACGGCCTTGGCCGCCCAGTGGCCGGGAGCGATCGCAAACAGCCATTCTTTGGCATCGAGGAAGAAATAGCCGCCGATCGGGAACAACAGCAGGAAGCCGGTGGCTTTCATCGTGACAAACCCTTCGACCTTGTTGGTCGCGAACGCGTTTACCAGAAAGGCGACGATCGGCACCTGTGCCGCGGACGCGATCGATACGAGCACCATATCGCCCGTTCCCATCGGCACCGCCCCCGACAGCGCGATCAATGCCACGCCCGCCCCTATGGCGAGCAGGAATGAAAATCCCACTTTGAACCAGACATACGCCCACAGCGGATAGGGAGAGATCCCGATGGAGAGCAGCACCTGGTCGTCGCGGTCGTCCAGCAGCGAAAACCCCGCCAGCGCGCCGTACATAAAGCCCGCGAGGAGTGCGCACACCACCGCCAGCACCCCGAGCACGTCGCCTTCCACAATCTCGCGCTCGATCAGGACCCGGATCACGACCCCCATCGCCAGCGGCATGAACAGCATCAGGACCGTCATGCGCTCCCGCAGGATATTGCGCAGTTCGGACAACAGCATCGTCCGGAACAGTTCCATCCGTCACACCCCCAATTCTCGCATCGCGTAGTCCACAAACCGCGGACGGACCACCAGCAGATACAACGCGACTGTCAGCGCGATCAGCCAGCCGTACCCGACCGCCATCTTCCAGACGTCCTGTGTCGCGACCGCCGCTCCGATCAGCACACCGGCAGACTCGGGAGGCAGCAGGATCATCCAGTCGCCGGCTCTCTCGGACAGAACCCCAAAATCCACCAGCAGGGTCGGGATGAAGCAGAGAAAGATGTACAACATGAAGTTGACGAGCATGTTGGTAAAATTGGCCGACCGGTAAGACATCCACAGGCCGATCAGGGTATGGAGCGCGGCGGTGACGATCACGCCGCCGACCACCAGCGCATAGTTGTAAGTGACGCCTTTGATGAAATACAGCGCCCCCGAGATGAACACAACCGTGATCAGTGAATTGACCACCCCCGACACCATCTTGGCCCCCAGGTATTCGTCGACGGTCACCGGCGTCACCAGAATCGAGTGAACGGTGTGCTCCTTTTTCTCGTAGAACATCGTGGCACCGGTCATCAGCACCGTCATCATGGTCGTGTCCATGAGGAAAATCAGCGGAATGAAGGTCCGCAGGATCTCCCCGTCGATAAAGGCGCAGATCACGATCCACATCAGCAGTACGACAAAGTTGGCGGCAAACAGGTTGTACTTGTTGAGCCGTGACATTTCTCCGCCGATCAGGATGCCCAGTCTACTCTTCATGCAGACGCACCCCCGTCACTTTGATAAAGATGTCCTCCAGCGTAGTCTCCCCGCTGTGGATCGTCTCGATTTCCTTTTCCTGCAGGAGACTGGCGAACCGCTCGGTCCGGATGTCGTCAAAGGTAAACTCGGCTGGTACGACCGCCCCGTCTTCCCGGTACTCGACCCGCACGGTGCGCTTGCCGTACTTGATTTTGAGACTGCGGGGGGTGTCCATTTCCCGGATACGGCCATCGACGATGAAAGCCACCCGGTCGCACAGTTCATCCACGTCTCCCATGATGTGGCTCGTGAGAAACACGGTGCCGCCCGCGTCGCGGAATTCCCGTACCATCTCTTTCATGATGTTCGCGTTGACCGGATCGAGTCCGTTGGTGGGCTCGTCCAGGAAAAGCACCTTGGGATTGTTGAGCAGCGCGCGCACAAAATTCAAACGGATTTTCATCCCTTTCGAATACTCGCCCGCTTTTTTGTCCCGGTCGTCCCACAGCCCAACCCGTTTCATCAGCGCCTCCACGTCGGCGTGTTGCGCATACAGACGCTGGAAAAACGCGAGGTTTTCCAGCGCGGTGAGCTTGGAAAACGAAATCGGCATCTCGAAGCTCACCCCGATGTCCTGGTAGAACCCGTTGTCATAGGAGGATAGGGGGCGCCCGCGATACGTGATCTCTCCTCCGTATCCCTGGAGCAGACGGATCAAAATGCGCTGCGTGGTGCTTTTGCCCGCGCCGCTCGGCCCCAGAAAGCCGAAGATCTCGCCTTCCCGGATGTCAAAGTCGATCCCGTCGATCGCGCGGGTGCCGGATTTGGGGTAGGTAAAGTGAAGTCCTCTAACTTGCAGGGTGTCCATTCGCCGCTCCTCTCCTCATGAGATCGACGACCGCCGCGAGCTTTTCCAGCAGCACCTCATCCGATCCACCGTTCCGATAATGGTCCGACAACAGTTTCATGTTGATCGAATAATAGATGTCCAGCAAGAATCCCGGGTCGAGATCCGGCCGGATGAGGCCCCGACGCTGGTCCCGGACGATCAGTTCCCGGATCACCGCGAGCCCATCGCGCGCCATCGCTTTGAACTTCTCGACGAACTCGCTGTCGTCCAGTTCCAGCAGCATGCCGATCCGGGTGTACACCGGCTGGGTCTTCGACCATTCCAGCGAGATCCGGGCCATAAACAGCATGGTCTCAAAAAAATCCGCCTCGGGCGGAGGCGCGCCGGCCGCCTGCACCGCGGCCATCTTTTCTTTGCCGATCTCCCCGATGACATACAGGTACAGATCTTCTTTGCCGTGAAAGTACTGGTAAAAACTTCCACGCGGGATCTCCGCGTCTTTGACAATGCGGTTGATCGAGGCGTGACGGAACGGCTGCTCCGAAAACTCCCGGACCGCGGCGTCGAAGATGCGGGATTGCTTCTCTTCCGGCAGATTCCGGAATGTATCCGTCGGCACGAGATCACCTCCACGAAGGCATCGTATCACCTTTTCCCCGATATGACAACCCTGTCACTTTACGTTTTGAAAATAAAAAAACCGCCGCGTTTTGTTTCGCGACGGGTGGATGGGTAAACGGTCGGCTGTGGTTCAGGTCGTCGCGATCAGCAGGGCGGAAATGTTGCCGATGAGGGTACGGCCCAGCACCTTGTGGTCGAGAATCTTCCAGGTGCCGTCCACGTTTTTCAGATCCAGCCGGATGGTGTGTGTGATCAGCTGGGAGGCAGTGGAGGCCGCGGCGTACTGGAGTTCCTCGACCAGCACCTCGGTAATGATCCGGTTCTGGACCTCCGGCACTTGGTTCATCGCGTCAAACGCCGCGGAGGTCATCATCCCCTCGAGCGTGGTCATGTCCGCGATGGTGACCTCGACCGCGACCACCGCCGTCTCCCCAGTGATCGAAGAGGCTTTGACTTTGTAGTTCATGTCACTCCAGATCTTGGTGATGGACTCGTCAAACAACCGCAGATAGGTCTCGTCCTCGGTGGGGAGCTTGGATTCGCGGCCGCTGAGCAGGAGATCGCCCTCCACAGTGGGATGGAGCAAAAAGGCGTTGCCGGCCTGGATATCCATGACGCGTACCGTGTCCAGATAGGAGGACACCGCAAGCGATGGCCCGGATGTCGCTGTCGAACAGGCAGCCAGCGAAGTGATGAATACAAAGGCGAGCAGCACCGCCGCACCGATGCGGAACACCGGTCTGGCAGAGATGCGGATAAACGGTTTACGCATGTTGATATACCTCCGCGGCCATTTTATCACGCCTGTCCGCAAGAATCGTGGCGGAAATGTGTCAGCCGCCTCCCTGTGTTTTCGTGTAATCTGGTATCAGACCGCATCCGCAATGACGGGCGGCGACGGAGGTGCTTGGTACAATGGACTCATTGCGAGAAAAACGAGGGTTCCTGTGCGACATGGACGGCGTGATCTACCATGGCAACCGGCTGCTGCCCGGGGTCGCGGACTTCGTCGGCTGGCTGTGTCGGGAAGACAAGCGGTTTTTGTTTCTGACCAACAGCTCGGAACGCTCTCCGCGGGAACTCAAGCAAAAAATGGCCCGGCTGGGTCTGGATATCGGGGAAGAGCACTTTTACACCAGCGCGCTCGCAACCGCGGACTTTGTCGCCAACCAGCGGCCGGGATCGAGTGCCTATGTGATCGGCGAAGCCGGGTTGCTCAACGCACTTTATGAGTCCGGCATTACGATGAACGATGTCAATCCGGATTATGTGATCGTCGGCGAAACGCGCAACTACAACTATGAAAGTATCGTCCGCGCGGTCACGCTCGTCCTCGGGGGTGCCCGACTGATCGGAACCAACCCGGACATCACCGGCCCGGGCGAATATGGGATCATCCCGGCCTGCGGCGCGTTGATCGCGCCCATCGAGATCGCGAC
>JAAYKS010000292.1 GCA_012522285.1 Clostridiaceae bacterium
AAAAATCCAAGGCAATTACTGTGCTACAGATCAACAAAATGGATAGCACAAAAGAAGCACGTGCGCGCGTTTCTATCGGATCAGCGGACCACGGGCCGGATCGTGCCGTCTTCGTTGTAGAACAGCTCGGTGTATTTGACGTTGCGCTGGCTGTCCACCCCGCCGGAGAGTTCGCAGTCGTGGTAGAAGAGGTACCACCGGCCGGCGTATTCTACGATCGAATGCTGGGTCGTCCACCCCGAGACCGGCCCCAGGATTTCACCCCGGTAGGTGTAAGGCCCGAGGGGGGATTCGCTTGTGGCGTACACGATCCGGTGGGTGGTGCCGGTCGAGAAGGACAGATAGTAGAGGCCGTTGTAGAAGTGCACCCAGGAACCTTCGAAAAAGCGGCGGTCTTCGTCTGACGCGGCCAGGGGGCGGCCCTGTTCGTCCAGGATCTGAACCGGTGCCGGCGCCGCTTTGAACGAGCGGAGGTCGTCGGACAATTCGGCCGCGACGGGGGTCAGCGCGGGTGCGGCCCCGGTGGGGGTGGCGGCGTCCGCGACGTAGCTGCCGGTGGTCCAGCTTTGCAGCTGACCGCCCCAGATCCCGCCGAAAAACAGGTAGGTGCGGCCGTCGCGGGCGGTCAATACGACCGGGTCAATGCTGTAACTGCCTTCGATCGGTTCGGGCTCCGCGACAAAGGGGCCTGCGGGGGAGGGGCCGGAGGCGACCCCGATGCGGAAAATGCCCTCCCGGTCCTTGGCCGGGAAGAACAGGTGGTAGAGCCCGTGGAAATAGGCCGCGACCGGTGCCTAGAGCCGCTTTTCCGCCCATGGGAAGTCCGCCAGCGCCAATGCAACCCCGTGGTCGGTCACTTCAGTATCCTCTGCTCCCATGGAAAACACGTGGTAATCCACCATCTGGTACTGACCGCCGTTGTTATCCGAGGGAAAGACCTGGTCCGTGTCGTGGGAGGGGTATAGATACAGCCTTCCTTCAAACACGCGTGCCGAAGGGTCCGCGGTAAACACATGCGTCACCAGTGGGGGGTGGGGGGCCAGCCGGAGTTCGGATCCGGTCGTTATGGATGCGGAAGAGGTCGGGGAGGCCGTCGTTGGTTCCGTTGTCATAGTTGGTTCCGTTCCTTTCGATCCCGTGCAACCGGTGAAACATAACACCAGCACCAGCAGGAGGGTGGTTGTGATCTCTTTTCTTGTCATGTTTGGTTTCCTCGCAAGGGGAGAATCGGCTTCTCTATTATATCGGCTTTCCTTCATTCAAAAAGCCTCGGAGCCGGCCCTTTTTGCTGTGTTACTATAAAAGAGAGTAAGTTATTTATGAAATCATCCGGGGAGGTCACCTATGACGAAATTTCTGGATCCGATCGAGCGGCTGGGGCGCCTGACCCTGCCGGAAGGGGTGCTGTCCATGGTGCTGGACACCGATACCTACAACGAGGTGGACGACCAGTTCGCGCTGATGTACGCGCTCGCGTCTCCCGAACGGCTGCGGGTCGAGGCGGTCTATGCCGCCCCCTATTTCAACAGCCGTTCCACGGGACCCGCGGACGGGATGGAGAAAAGTTACCGGGAGATCCTCCGTCTGCTGGATGTGGTGCGAAACGACCCCCTGAAACCACGCGCGTTTGACATGCCCGTGCTGCGCGGATCGCCCCGGTATCTCCCGGACGAGGAGACGCCGGTGATCAGCGACGCGGCCTCCGACCTTGTGGCGCGGGCCTGTGCCCGACCGGAAGGGGACCCATTATTTGTCGTGGCGATCGGAGCGATCACAAATGTCGCCTCCGCGATTCTCCTCCGACCGGACATCGTCCGCCACATCGTGGTGGTCTGGCTGGGCGGACATTCGTTGTACTGGCAGGACGCCCGGGAGTTCACCCTCCAGCAGGATGTTCCCGCAGCCCGTGAGCTGTTCGCCTCAGGCGTCACGC
>JAAYKS010000293.1 GCA_012522285.1 Clostridiaceae bacterium
AGGGGCGGAGCTAGTAGACGGATGCTAACCGGATACCCTTCGAGCACCCGATAGAGTTCTTCGAAATCTTTTCGCTGCATCGGCAGGATTTTGTCCAGCGCTTTGCGGCGGGCGGCTTCGGTCTTGGCCACGATCATCTGGCGGAACGCGAAGATGCGGTCGGGCTCAAAGAACATGTGCTCGGTGCGGCACAGGCCGATGCCTTCGGCACCCAGCTCCACCGCCACCTTGGCATCGCGTACGGTGTCGGCATTGGTCCGGACTTTCAGCACGCGGAACTTGTCTGTCCAGGTCATCACCCGGGCAAAGTCGCTCGACAGGCTGGCTTCCTCGGTCTTGATGCTCCCGGCGTAGACGCTACCGGTAGAACCGTCGAGGGAGATCCAGTCCCCTTCGTTATAGACGTTGCCCGCCTTGTCGGAGAAACACTTTTTGCGTTCGTCGATGGCGAGTTCCGAGCACCCGGACACACAGCACTTGCCCATGCCGCGCGCGACAACCGCCGCGTGGGAAGTCATGCCGCCGCGTCCGGTCAGAATGCCCTCGGAAACCGTCATGCCGACGATGTCTTCCGGCGAGGTCTCGAGGCGTACCAGGACGACCTTGTCGCCCAGTTCGGAAGCGCTTGCCGCGTCTTCCGCGGTGAAATACACTTTGCCGGTGGCCGCGCCGGGAGACGCGGGCAGGCCTTTGGCGATCGGGGCGGCAGCTTTGAGCGCAGCGGGCTCAAAGGTCTGGTGCAGCAGCGCGTCGAGCTGCTTGGGATCGATCTTCATCAGCGCGTCCTGCTCGGACAGCAACCCCTCGTCGACCATGTCGACGGCGACCTTGATGGCCGCGGCCGCGGTGCGCTTGCCGTTGCGGGTCTGGAGCATGAAGAGCTTGCCGCGTTCGATCGTGAACTCCATGTCCTGCATGTCTTTATAATGTTTTTCCAGCGTATCGGCGATGTTTGCAAACTGCTCGTATACTTCGGGCATGATCTCACGCAGCTGGTCGATGGTCTGCGGGGTGCGGATGCCAGCCACGACGTCTTCGCCCTGGGCGTTCATGAGGAACTCGCCGTAGAGCTTGTTTTCGCCGGTCGCGGGGTTGCGGGTAAAGGCCACGCCGGTACCGGACGTATCGCCCATGTTGCCGTACACCATCTCCTGGACGTTGACCGCGGTGCCCCAGCTGTAGGGGATGTCGTTCTGGCGGCGATAGACGATCGCGCGCTCGTTGTTCCAGGAACGGAAGACCGCCTCGATCGCTGCGATCAGCTGAATGCGGGGATCCTGCGGGAAGGCCTCACCCTTTTCTTCGAGATAAACCCGTTTAAAGCGCTTGACGACTTCTTTCATCGCGTCGGCACTCAGATCCGTGTCCAGCGCCGCGCCGGTCTCTTCTTTGACAGCCTCGAGCTGCGCCTCGAATTTGGACTTGGGGATGTCCATGACGACGTCCGCAAACATCGAAATGAAGCGACGATAGCTGTCATATGCGAAACGGGGGTTGCCGGTCAGGGCAGCCAGCCCCTCCACGACGGTGTCGTTGAGGCCCAGGTTCAGGATGGTATCCATCATGCCCGGCATGGATGCGCGCGCGCCTGAGCGCACCGAAACCAGATACGGGTCGACGGGATCCCCGAATTTTTTGCCGATCATCTGCTCGACTTTGGCGAGGGTCTCGAAGATCTCCGCCTGAATCGAGTCGTTGATGGCCTTTTTGTCGTCATAGTAACGGGTGCAGGCTTCGGTGGTGATGGTGAAGCCGCGGGGCACGGGCAAGCCCAGCCCGGTCATTTCGGCAAGGTTGGCACCTTTGCCGCCGAGCAGGTTTTTCATGGATGCGTTTCCTTCGGAAAAGAGGTAAACGTACTTGGTCATCTGGGTCCTCCTTTGGCGCGTGGCCGATCCTGTCATTGCAGGTGATTTACATATTGTAAAGGGCTAAAATTCAAACTTGCCGGCAAACCAGGCGTCGAGCTCGTCGATCGGAACCCGAACCTGAGTCATCGCATCCCGTTCCCGGATGGTCACGCTGCCATCCTGCAGGGAATCAAAATCGAAGGTCACGCAGTAGGGAGTGCCGATCTCGTCCTGACGACGGTAGCGCTTCCCGATCGATTGGCGGTCGTCGAATTCGCACATGTGCTTTTTCGCAAGCAGCTGGTAGACTTCGGTTGCGGCATCGGCCAGTTTGGCGGACAGCGGGAGCACCGCGATCTTGATAGGTGCGATCGCCGGATGGAACCGGAGTACCGTACGGGTGTCGCCGCCTTCCAGCGTCTCTTCGTCGTAAGCCCCGCACAAAAACGCCAACGCCATGCGGTCGGCACCCAGAGAGGGCTCGACCACGTAGGGGACGTATTTTTCATTGGTGGCGGGATCAAAATAAGACAAATCTTCCCGGGAATGCTCCATGTGGCGTTTGAGGTCGTAATCCGTCCGGTCGGCGATGCCCCAGAGCTCGCCCCAGCCAAACGGGAACTTGAACTCAAAGTCGGTCGTCGCGCGGGAATAAAACGAGAGCTCTTCCGGGGAGTGGTCGCGCAGACGCAGATCCTGCTCCCGGATCCCGAGTGACAGCAGCCAGTCTTTGCAGAACCCGCGCCAATAGGAGAACCATTCAAGATCGGTCCCCGGCTGGCAGAAAAATTCCATTTCCATCTGTTCGAATTCGCGGGTGCGGAACGTAAAGTTGCCGGGGGTGATCTCGTTGCGGAACGCTTTGCCGATCTGGCAGATCCCGAACGGGATCTTGCGGCGGGCGGTGCGCTGTACATTGCGGAAGTTGACGAAAATGCCCTGGGCGGTCTCGGGGCGGAGATAGAGTTCGGCTTTGTTGTCCTCGGTCACGCCCTGGAAGGTCTTGAACATGAGGTTGAACTTGCGCACGCCGGTAAAATCCCGGGCGCCGCAGGACGGACAGGGGATCGAATGCTCACCGATGTACTCCATCAGACGCGCTTCATCCCAGCCATCTGCGGTCTCTTCCCTGCCGTTGTCGCGATTCCAGTCTTCCACGAGTTTGTCCGCGCGGTGGCGGGCCTTGCAGGCGCGGCAGTCGATCATCGGATCGGTAAAGCCGCCCACGTGTCCGGAGGCCACCCAGACCTGGGGATTCATGAGGATCGCGCAGTCGACGCCCACGTTGTAGGGGTTCTCCTGTACGAATTTTCTCCACCAGGCTGCCTTGACGTTGTTTTTAAGCTGGACACCCAGCGGGCCGTAATCCCACGCGTTGGCGAGGCCGCCGTAGATCTCTGAACCGGCATAGACAAAGCCGCGGTTCTTGGCCAGCGCCACGATTTTTTCCATGGAGGTTTCCATCAGTCTTCCGTCTCCGCCTTCCCGTTGTCATCGTTTGCGGCATCGTCCGCGACCAAAAGTTCCGCCATCGGATCCGCGGCCACGGCTTCTTCGGGCACATCGCCGATCGCCTGGATCTGACGGAGGATGGAGGTCGGATCCTGTTCCGGCTCGGGCTCGTCCAGATGATTGAACATTTCTTTTATGTTCTCGACAGCGGCTTCATTCTCGGCCATACGCATCTTTTCCAACCGCGCAGCCTCGATTTCCGGACGGATCGGAATAAAGAAATCCTTGACGCCCTTGACGGACTGGATCTTGTATTCGTCCAGTTCCTGACACGCGATGGACACGTTGTTGGGCGAGTCGGTCTCGACAAGCGGCTGCGCGCCTTCCACCAGCTGACGGGCCCGCTTGGCGATGAGAATGGCCAGCGAATATCGGTTGTCCACATGGGGGAGCAGTTCTTCAATTTGTGGTTTGACTAGCATGTAAGTACCTCCTGTTGATGTCTGCGTATGCACCGGCGCCGCCGGGGGGGTCATTCGGTTTGGATCAATGTCTCCTCGATCCCGGCTTGTCGTTTATATCGGCTCCGCTCGGCCCGGAGGATCGATTGGATCAGTCCGGCTGCGGCTTCCACGCTGTCATTGGTCACGACGTAGTCAAACAAGGACGCTTTTCCCAACTCGGACCGGGCCTTTTCGAGTCGCTTTTCCATCTCGTCCGGACGCTCTGTCCCGCGGCGCATCAACCGATTGCGCAGCTCCTCGAACGAGGGAGGCAGCAAAAACACGCTGACTGCGTCGGGCATCCGTTCCAGTACGGCGAGTGACCCGGGCACCGTGACGTCCATCACGACGGCTGTTCCGCGGGAGACCGCCTCTTCCAGAGGGGCTGCCGGTGTGCCGTAGTAGTTGCCGCAGTACTCGTCGTACTCCAGCACCTCGCCCTCTGCGATCATTTCCTCGAAGCGTGTACGAGAAACAAAATGGTAGGAAACCCCATCGGTTTCGCCGGGACGAATCGGGCGTGTGGTCGCGGACACCGAGTGCAGGATGCCGGGTTCCAGCGAACGCAGGCGGCGGATGACCGTGCCTTTGCCGACGCCGGATGGGCCGGACACGCAGACCAGGATGCCGCGGGATGTGCGCTGCGGGTTCATGATTCCTCCGACGCGTCAGTCATCTCGCGCCCGATCTCCTCCACCGTCAAGGCGGAAAGAACAATATGGTCGCTGTCGGTGACGATCACCGCACGGGTCTTGCGGCCCGAGGTGGCGTCGATCAGCGTGCCGCGGTCCCGGGCGTCCGCCATCATGCGTTTGACAGGGGACGAATCCGGGTTGACCACAGCGATCACCCGCCGGGACGATACCATATTTCCAAAACCGATTTTTATGAGATCCACACGTTCCTCCGGGTCTGACTCCGTGCCGGTCATTCGATGTTCTGTATTTGTTCTCGGATCTTTTCGAGTTCGGTTTTCATGCCGATGACGAGATTGGTGATCTCGATATCGTTGGCCTTGGAACCGATCGTATTGATTTCACGGTTGATTTCCTGGACGATGAAATCGAGTTTTTTGCCCAATACCCCGCCGGTGCGCACCGCGCCCCGGAATTGGGACAGATGACTTTTAAGCCGGACCAGTTCTTCGTCGATCGCGCATTTGTCTGCGAACAAGGCGACTTCACCGGCCAGGCGGGCGGGATCCATGATTTCGGATTTGCGCGTCCCAAGCAGGTCTGTGAGACGGGCGTCCAGCCGGGCTCTGTATTCCTCCGGCACCTGAGGCGCCCGCAAAACCAGGTGCTCCCTGGCTTCCTCGAGCGCGGTGACCTTGATCAGAATGTCCTCGAATAGTTTACGTCCCTCTTCGGCTCGCATCGCGCAGATCCCATCGAGTGCGGCGTTGAGCGCCGGTTCCACCAGGGCCCACATCTCGTCGAGGTCGGTCTCAGCGGTTTCCACATCCAGTACGTCCGGGAAACGCCCGATCACAGCGGCACTGATGCGTTCGTCCGAGCCGATCGCGTCGGCGATCTCGCGGAGCGCGTGGGCATAGGAGCGGGCGAGCATCAGGTCGCAGTGCACCGCGCTGCCGTCTTCACGGGTGTCTTCGTGCCCGATGTGCACATCGATCTTACCGCGCGAAAGCCGCGCGGAGATCGCCTGGCGGATCTTGATCTCCAGGGAACCGATGAGGCGGGGCATGCGGATCTGAATGTCGCAATAGCGGTTGTTGATGGAGCGGATCTCCACCGTAACACGCCGTCCGGGCATCTGTGATTCACCCCGGCCAAATCCAGTCATGCTATGCATCATGAACGAAAATCCGCCTCTTCTCTCGTTGGTGCTCGCGCGAGCAACTCATTATATATCAGGTGATGTGCAACTTCAATCAAAACCTCTTGCATGCGTGGCCGACCTAGATCCGGCGTGGCCGGAAGTCCAGGTAGTCCGCAGAGGTGTTTACAAACAGGATACCACGTGCGCCGGTCCCGTGGGGCCCGACCCGGGATCCCATTCCGTGCAGGTGCCCGTAGATGCATACGTCGACCCCGCAGGATTCCAGTATATCGGTATAGGGGGACGGACGGAACCGATTGTCGGTCGGGGGGTAATGCAGCATCGCGATCCGGCGGAGAGAGCGGCCTTCCGCTTCTTCCTCCGCCGCGGCAAGCGCGGAGGCATAGTCCAGGGAGAGCTTGAGTCTCCCCTGTTCCCGAGCCAGTACCTTGGCGTCCTGTTTCGTGAATTCCGGGTCCCAGGGTAGCAACCAGCCGCGGCTGCCCGCGATCAGGTCGTCTCCGCGGAGATAGGCGTTGTTTTTCAAAAAGCGGATGCTGTGCAGCCCTTCCGCCGCAGTCATGGCTTCCATCCGCGCATAGGTGCTCCACCAGTAATCGTGGTTCCCCCGCGAGAGGATTTTCTCCCCGGGGAGTGCGTGCAGAAAACGCAGGTCGGGCAGCAGCTCGGAAAAACCCATCGCCCAGGAGATGTCGCCCGCCAGCAGCACCGTGTCCCCTTCGGAGACGGCGGCACGCCAACCGGCCTCCAGCCGGGCGACGTGGTTCTGCCAGGCGGGGCCGAACACGTCCATCGGCTTGTCTGTGCCGAGGGAAAGATGGACGTCTGCGATCGCAAACAACGACATCAGCTCTGCCCTCCTTCCCGAAAATGACGGTATACCGCCTCTGCGGCCACACGTGTCATACCCTCCGTAGCCACGAGTTCTTCCACTGTGGCGGCGGCGATCGCTTTGAGACTCCCAAACGTTTTGACCAGCGATTTGCGCCGGGCAGGACCGATCCCCTCAATCCCCTCGAGCGAAAACCGGGTGTTGCGCTTGGTCATCAGTTTCTTATTGTAGTTACCGGCAAACCGGTGTGCTTCGTCCTGGATCGCGGTCACGAGACGCAACAGGCCGATCGTCGTCTCGCGTTCCATGCCGTCGTCTTCGGTCGATCCCTCGTCCTCCTCCCCGCGCCGGGGCATCAGTTCGATGACCCGCCCGTCGGGGAGCGCGAGTCCGCGCGTGCGGTGCTTGCGATCTTTGACCATCCCGGCCGCCAGAACCGGCAGGCCGGACTCACGGATGGCTTCGAGTGCGATTCCCAGGTGTCCGCTGCCGCCATCGACCAGGAGCAGGTCGGGGAGCTGTCCAAACGCCTCGTCCTCCGCCCGGGCGAGCCGGCGCTGGAGAATCTCGCGCATGGACGCATAGTCGTCCTGGCCTTCGACCGTCGCAATCTTAAACAGCCGGTACAGCCGGCGCACAGGCCGGCCGTCGACAAATACCACCATGCTCGCAGCCTTGTCCGCGGTTCCGGTGTTGGAGACGTCATAGGCTTCGATCCGGGTCAGCCGGCGATCGGCACCCACATGTGCGCCGAGGCGGTCGAGCGCGGCTTCGATCGCGGACTGTCCGCCGCCCACCATCAGGGTCCTGCGGCGGAGGGCTTGGGTCGCGTTTTCCGCGGCCATGTCGAGCAGCCGGCGGGCTTCGCCACGCACGGGAACCCGCAACCGGCAGCGGGACTTCCGGAGGTCGCCGAGGTAGGCCTCGATGACCTCGTGCTCCTGGGGAAGCGCAGGCAACAGGATTTCCGGCGGAACCAGAGGCGCGTTGGGATAGTGCTGCAGGACAAAGGCCGCAAGCATCTCCGCGTCGTCCTCCCCCCGATCTTCCAAAAAGAACGCCGAAGAGCCGACAATCCGGCCCGACCGGATCTCAAGCTTGCGGATACAGGCTTCTCCGACATTGCGGGCGATCCCCAGCACGTCGCGGTCCTGCTCCGAGCCGGACACCGCGGACTGGCGGTTCATCAATGCCTGCAGCGCGCGGACGCGGTCCCGGATAACGGTGGCAGTCTCAAACTCCATGCGTTCGGCGGCTTCGTGCATCGCCTCTTCCATCTCACGCAGCAACCCGGCATACTTGCCTTCCAAAAACCGGCAGATGTTGTCGACCACCGCGCGATAAGCAGACACCGGGACGTCCCCGCGGCAGGGTCCGACGCAGCGCCCGATGTAGTAATTGAGACAAGGCCGCTCTTTCCCGATGTCACGGGGGAGCACGCGTTTGCAGGTTTTGGTCGGGAAAATGTCCCGGAGTGCCCGCATCGCGTGATACAGGTCGCCACTGAGATAGGGGCCGTAGTATTTTGCCCCCTTTTCGCGGTCGGGTCCGATGTGGAACGCCTTGAGGATCCGGGGATACTCCTCGTTCAAGGTCACCCGGATGTAGGGGTATTCCCGGTCGTCGCGCAGCAGGATGTTGTAGTGTGGCTCGTTTCGCTTGATCAGGTTGTTTTCCAGGATCAGCGCCTCCATCTCGGAGGAGCACACCACATAGTCAAAATCCCGCACATGCGAGATCATCGCCATCACTTTGTTGTTGCCGCGTGGGGTCGGTCCGAAATAGCTGCGCAGACGGGATTGCAGGTTGATCGCTTTCCCGACATAGATAACACGACCCCCGGCATCCTTCATCAGGTATACGCCGGGGGCGGCGGGTACGATATCAAGTCTCGCGTTCAGCGGGGTTTCTTGCGAAGGCATGTGTTCTCCCGGGACGACAGAGCTCGAACCTGTTTAGAAAACGGGATTTCCCAGATAGGCCGCGATCGCTTCGACCGCCTCGTTCTCGTCCGGCCCTTCGGCCGTCAGGTCCAGTTCCATGTTGTTTTCGATGCCCAGGGACATAACCCCCAGCAGACTCTTGGCATTGGCCCTGCGCTCGCCGCGATAGAGCCAGATACCGGAACGGTATTTAGAAGCTTTCTGGATCAAAACGGCGACCGCTTTCATCTGCAGGGCTTCTTCGCAATTGAACGACACTTTTTTGGAAACCATTGTTACTCCTCCGGAATACCTCGGGGGGCGGGGCCGGGCAGATCCGCCAGGGGGAGCCCAGTCGTGTGGGCTGTAGTGCATTGTAAGTATAGGATGATCCCGAGAGGGTTGTCAACATAACCAAATCCAAGGACGGGATCAGGGCAGATTGCATGAAAAATCGAGGTTTTCTCCCGCTTCCAGCCGCATAATCAGCGCATCTTCGCCGGTGTCTTCATAATATCCCGGCCGAACGGCGACCGTCCGGAATCCCGCTGCCGTATACAGTTCGATTGCGGGGGCGTTGCCCGCGCGGACTTCGAGGACGACTGCCGTCGCGCCTTCCCCGCGGGCCGATCGGATCGCAGCGTCAAGCAGCAGACGCGCGATACCCCGGCGACGATAGACCGGGCGGACGGCCAGATTCATGATCTGGGCTTCGTCGAATACCGTCCACCAATGGATGCATCCGGCCGCCTCCCCCTCCTCTTCCGCGAGCAGGACGCGGGCTGCCAGATTGCTGCCGAGTTCCGCGCAGATCGCGTCCCAGCTCCAGGTAAGGCGCATCGATTTCGATAAAATCGCGTAGACTGTCTCCGTGTCATCCGGTCCGGCCGGACGAAGCATCGTCATCGGTCGAGCGAGGGCGGCTGCCATGCCGATGCGTCGATGCCGCGCATCCGCTCCGCCTGGGATCGTCCGAGATAGAACGGCAGGAGTGTCTGCGGCGCAAATCCGTCCGGGTCGGTCCGATAGCGCACGAGCGCAGCCTGTCCGATCCACACCGCCGAGCGTTCCCGGTGTGCAGGCGGTCCTATACGGTCCGCGCCCATCCGCAGGGCCGCTCGCTCCCCCATCCAATCGGCCGCGTCCCCGCAAAACACGACGGGTCGCTCTCCGGGCAGGGTAGCCAATGACTCCACCAGCGCGTCCGCGGACAGCGCTGCGGGGGCAAGTACCGGTGCCCCGTCCAGAAACACCTGTGCATACACCCGGTCGTTCCGCGCGTCGATCACCGGGCAGACCAGTTCGCCGGTTCTATCGGAAAGCGGCCATGCGAGAGACTCGAGCGAGGTCACCCCGACCGCGGGACGGCCGGAGGCATACGCCATCCCCTGCACCGTGGCGACTCCGATGCGGATGCCGGTACACGACCCCGGTCCGGTCGCACAGGCGTACAGCCCGATGTCCGAAAACCCGGCTCCCGCGTCCGCCAGGAGGCGCAGGATCATCGGAAGAAAGGTCGCAGAATGGGCGCCGCCCTCTTCGGACAGGACCGCGAGCGGGCAATCGTCGTCCAGTAATGCGC
>JAAYKS010000294.1 GCA_012522285.1 Clostridiaceae bacterium
ATTTTGCTGATCAACGCCGCTGAGTGCGAACCCTATATCACGGCGGACTATCGCCAGACGGTGGAGCACCCGGACGAGATCATCGACGGAATCCTCCAGGTCATGAAGTGGATGCAGATTCCCCATGCCAAAATCGGGGTCGAGGACAACAAATCGGTCGCGATCGAGCTGCTGTAGAACGCTCTGCTCAAGTTCCGCGTCATCCATTTTGAAAAACCGGCGATTGATGTCGTACCGCGGAAGACCATCTATCCGCAGGGAGCGGAGAAAATGCTGATCTATGCGCTGACCAAGCGCAAAGTCCCGGCTGGCGGCCTCCCGCATGACATCAAAGCGCTGGTTCTCAATGTCAGCACTGTACGCTTCATCTCCAAGTATCTGGAAACCGGCATGCCGCTGATCCGGCGCCGTGTCACGCTCGACGGCAGTGCCTTGGCCATCCAGTGCAATGTCAACGTCCCGATGGGGGCACTGATCCCGGATGTCATCCAGCTCGCGGGCGGGCTTGCCGAGGAACCTGCCAAGGTGATCATGGGCGGGTCGATGATGGGCGTCGCCCTGGACCGCATCGACCTGGGGATCATCAAAATGAACAACGCCATTCTGGCGCTCGAAAAAAAGGAAGCGCGGATTCCCCGGGAGTCCCAATGTATCCGATGCGGGCGCTGTGTCACCTCCTGCCCGATGGAACTGCTCCCCACCACGCTGGACAACCTGACCCGCAGCCGCGACATCGAAGGGCTGGCGGTCCACCATGTCAACGACTGTATCGAATGCGGGTGCTGTACCTATGTCTGCCCCGCCAAACGTCATCTGGTCCAGAGCCTCCGCACCGGCAAAGCGCTCCTGCGGATGGAAAACGATAAAAAGCGCCGCAAGGCGGAAATGGACGCCACCCAGGAGGCAGCCGCCAAAGCACGCGCCGCTTCTCCGAGCTCCAAAACCGGATCCAAACAGGAGGCCACCGATGCTTGAAGTATCCTCGTCGCCCCACATTCGAGACGCGGCCACAACCCGCCGACTCATGCTGGATGTGGTGATTGCACTGATCCCTGCTCTGATAGCCGCCTACATCCTGTTCGGCACCCGGCCGCTCCTGATCGTGGCAGTGGCGATATCTTCCGCGATTTTGTCCGAGTATGTCTGCCGCCGGGCGATGAAACGCTACAATTCGATCGGTGACATGAGCGCCGTGGTGACCGGATTGCTGCTCGCCCTCAACCTGCCCCCTTCTATTCCTCTATATATTGTCGTGATCGGTTCCTTTATCGCGATCGTCGTCATCAAGCAGATGTTCGGTGGTATCGGAAACAACATTATCAACCCGGCCATGGCCTCGCGCGTCGTCCTGACCATTTCGTTTCCCTCGGCCATGAGCCGCTGGGTCCTGATGGGCGAGCACGCGTTTGGGGAGCAGGTGGACTTCATCTCCTCCGCGACGCCGCTGTACATCCTCCAGAGCGGTGGCGATATGCCGTCTTATCTTGACCTCTTTATCGGGACCGGTAAAGCGGGCAGTCTGGGCGAAGTTTCGATCGCCGCGCTGTCCATCGGCATCCTCTATCTGCTCGCCCGTAAGGTCATCACACTATGGATCCCTTTGTCCTATATCGGGACCGTCGCGGCGGTGACCGCAATCGCGGGGGATAATCCGCTGTTCCACGTCCTTTCGGGCGGGCTCATCCTCGGCGCGTTTTTCATGGCGACCGATTATGTTACCTCACCCATGACCCGCCGCGGCAAAGTGGTGTTTGGCATCGGGTGCGGGTTGATGACCGCGATGATCCGCCTCTTCGGGAGCATGACGGAAGGGGTCTCCTTTTCGATCATGCTGATGAACATGCTGACGCCGACCATCGAGCAGATGACCCGGCCCAAGGTGTTTGGAGGGGGTGAAGCGCGTGCCTGACTCGTTCCGAAAAGACGTCCTCCTTCCCGTGGTCGTCATGACACTGGTCTGCATCGTAGTCACGTTGCTGCTCGCAACCGTCAACGCGGTTACGCGCGACCGCATCGCGGAACTCGCCGTACAGGCGGACACCGCGTTCAAGCAGACGATCCTGCCCGATGCCACGGTGTTTGCCGACCGCGACGTGCCCGCCGGCCACCCGGACGTTTCCTCGGTGGTGGAAGGGTCGGACGCGTCCGGCGCGAGTGTCGGGCATGTCGTCACCGCCGCGTCACGCGGCTATGCAGGGCCGGTTTCCGTCATGGTTGGCGTCGCGCCGGACGGCTCCATCCTGGATGTGCTGGTCGTCGAAGACGACGAAACCCCGGGACTCGGTAAAAAACTGCATGAAGATTATTTCCTCTCCGCGTTTGACCAAAAAGACGCCACCGCGGTGTTTTCGGTCAAACCGGACGACTTTAACCTCACACGTATCGACGCCGTAGCCGGCGCGACCATCTCGTCCCGCGC
>JAAYKS010000041.1 GCA_012522285.1 Clostridiaceae bacterium
CGGTCGACGAGGAGGCATCCTCCCTGGAACGCTCTGCGGTGCTCAAACCTCACGCAGACTTCCCGTCGCTGGATATTTTGTTTGTGATGATCGGAAAGGATCTGCCATGAGTCCCCGTGCCCGCCTTTGCAAAATCTTGGTGTATGCTGCCTATATCCTCTTGTTGACACTGGTGCAGACCACCTGGCCCGACACCCTTGCGATCGCGGGGGTGCGACCCGATCTGACTCTGGTGCTGGTGGCATCGATCGGTTTTCTGTTTGGAGAAACCGACGGTGCGGCAACCGGACTGTTGTGCGGTTTGTTACTGGACATCCAGGCGGGCAGACTCATCGGGCTCGGCATGTTGTTGTTGATGTTGTCCGGACTGCTGCCCGCGCTTGTGTTCCACAAGAGCTCCACACGGCCGGTCCTGCTGGCTCCGATCGCCGTTGTGATGGCAGTGCTGTTGTTTCACACTACCGTATACGGGGTTTCCTGGCTCTACCCGTCCCTCCCGTACCTCGGACGCAACCCATATGAACTCGCAGATGTCGTCGGAAAGCGCATTCTCCCTTTGCTGGTGCTGGACGGGCTCCTGGCGATCCCGATGGCACTTGCGCTCCGTTATGCCGGCCCCTATCGCCGAAAACAACTGGAAGTGATCGAATGAAAAACAACCCTTTTTCAAACAACACACGAGAGACGGAAACCGACAACCCTGACCTGACGGAAAAGCGCAAAGGGGTGCTGTATACATCGGATGCCGCGGCCGAACAGAAAGCACCGGTCTTTTCCAAAAGATTGCTGTCCTTTCTGCGGAGCCGGTATCTGTTCTTGATCGTCCTCGTGCTGGTGGCCGGATCGATGATCTTTACCCAGACCGCCTCGCTGCAAATAACATCGCGCGTGCGCGCGGTGGTCGGTAGCGAAGCGGGCACTTCGAGACAGTTGACGGTCTACGCTCCGCGCGGAATCATTACGGACCGGTTTGGAACCCCGCTCGCTTACAACATCGAGTCGCGCGTGCTCTATCTGGCCAATGCAGACCTCGAGTCGGACGAGTTGAACAGCAGATTGGCGGATCTTTCCATGTTTCTGCGGGAACGCAATATTGCGTTCGACCGGACCTTATCCGACTATCTCGCGATTTCGCCGATCCGTTTTACCGCGGATATGAAAGATGTCATCTACTGGCAAAAGAACACGTTGGGGCTCAAGGAGCCGTCGCCAAAAACCCGGGTCGCATATGACGACGAGTATGTCAAAACCGATCCGGAAATGTTGTTCCGCTATCTTCGGGACATCCGGTTCAAAATCGATATCGACCGGCTTCCTGGTGTGCAAGGCCCAAATGCAAAACCTCTTGCACCGAGTGAAACGGAATATGACGTCATGTCTCTCCGGTATCGGATTCTTGCGGATGAGTGGGCTTACAGGAATGGGACCCCGCTGCGGATTGCAGAGGGGATCGACGAAGAAACCATCCATCTGATCGAAGAGCAAAACTTCCGCTTTATGGGTCTACTGACAGGCCTGGAGTACAGACGAACCTATGCTCCCGAGGCTGTCAATCTAGCGCATGTGATGGGCTATGTCGGTGCGATCGATTCGGAAGAATACGAGTCTTTGAAAAATCTTGGATACCTGCCGGACGCAGTGGTGGGGAAGGCAGGCGTAGAGTCGTCCGCGGAACGATATCTTTCCGGTCAAAACGGCATGCGACCCTACAACATCTGGACGACGGCCGGACAGGAGGGATCGTTCGTGCCGGAGACCATTGGCAGCAAGCCGGTCGCTGGCAGTCACGTTAGGTTGACGATCGATCCAGATCTGCAGGCAAGGGCGATGGAATTGATCAAAGAACGGGTCGACAGCACCGTCAGCACGTCGGGAGCCATGGTAGTGATGGATGTGCGCAATGGCGATATTCTCGCAATGGCCAGTTATCCTTCCTATGATATGCGGGATTTCCTGCTGATGGAAACGGACGAAGAGGCCGCCGAGCGAGTTGAACGTTACTTGACGGACAATGTCGAAAAACCGATGCTTAACCGCACCATGATGGAAAACTATGCCCCGGGATCCTGCTTTAAGCCCTGTATGTCGACTGCGGGATTGGAGTCCGGTGTGATCACTCCGTATTCGACGATTCAATGCACCGGGTACATTGACGTGGATGGCCTTCGGTTTCGCTGTCTAGGCTCTCATGGCTGGCTCAATCTTCCCAACGCGTTGCGCGCATCGTGCAACTCCTACTACTACAAACTTGGGCTGATGTTGGGAATCGACCGCATTGATGAATGGGCTAAACGGTACGGCCTGGGAGAATATTCGGGAATTGATTTGCCGGGAGAGATCGCCGGGATGCGTTCCAATCCGGAAAACAAGCGGCTGACGCGTGTGGACGAAGGGGACAAAATCTGGAACCCGGCCGATACGGTCCAAAGTTCAATCGGACAATTCGATCACTCGTTTACGGTTTTGCAGCTCGCCCGATATACAGGTGGACTCGCGACCGGATTGCTGGAGACCCCACACGTGATCAAGGACATCACAACCTATGATGGAACCCGCATCTATGCCGGCGGTGGAGTGAAACAGCCGGTGGGGGCGGCTGAAGAAGCGCTCGCAGTCATCAGAACGGGCATGGTCAGCGTCTGCCATACTCCGAGTGGGTCCGGCTACCGGTATTTCAAAGATTTCCCGTATAAGGTCGCGCTAAAAACGGGCACCGCAGAATTCGGCACATCCAGCATCGATACCAATGGGTTGACCATATCCTATTCTCCGGCGGATTCTCCGGAAATTGCCATTGCCAATGTTGTAAACGGAGATTCCGGCGGATCCTTGATCATCGACATGCACTATGAAATGTACAAGGAATACTTTTTCGGAGAACGTGAAATCCCCGTCAGAGAGGACCTTCCGCCCTCGGTCCATTGATGTTGCTGCTCGTGTCGGGATGTTGTGCAAATGACACAAACAGCTTTGTGAGGAAGCATTCGCTTGTAAGCGGGGAATTATCTTGTATAATTTTAGCTAGAACGAAAGTTTTTCGGGGGTGCATGCGTGAAAATCATCCTGCTTGCGGACAGTCGAAAGAACGAACTGCTGGTCAATTTTTGCATTGCATACAGCAACATCCTGTCGAGGCACGATGTTTCTTCCCTGCAAAGCATGGCCAAATTGCTGGCCAACACTGCGAACCTGGAAGTGGCCGGGCTCCCGGCCGACATCGCGGGCGGAATGGATCAGCTTGCGTCGCGCGCCATGTACAATGAAATCGACGCGGTGATTTATTTGCGCGACCCGTTGCTGGGGGACTATGACGCGCCCAATCCGCTGATGAAAGCCTGCGATGTGAACAGCATTCCCTATGCGACCAACATCGCAACCGCGGAACTGCTGGTGCTGGCGATCGACCGCGGTGACCTTGACTGGCGCGAATTGGTTCGTTAAGCGCTCGACGAGGGTGCAAGTTCCAAATGTTTGAATTGCATAATTGTTTGACGGATGACCCGCATAGGATTAAAATCCATGCGGGTATCCTGTGCAATGGCGTACGGTGTGGCCCGCCATAAGCGTTTTTTCGAGCCGGAACTACAGGAGGAAAACCACAGATGAAGATACTGCAACAAGTCTTTGAACAGGTCAAAACACGCAATCCCGGAGAACCGGAATTCCACCAGGCGGTCATGGAAGTGCTGGAAAGCCTGGAGCCGGTCGCGGAACGCAATCCGGAATGGGTAGCCGCGGGTGTGTTTGATCGGTTTGTCGAACCCGAACGTCAAATTCTTTTCCGCGTCTCCTGGGTAGACGATCAGGGGAAAGTACAGGTCAACCGCGGTTTCCGTGTCCAGTTCAACAGCGCGATCGGCCCCTACAAGGGCGGACTGCGCCTGCACCCTTCCGTCAACCTGAGCATAATCAAATTTCTGGGATTTGAGCAGATCCTCAAAAATTCACAGACCGGACTTCCGATCGGCGGCGGCAAAGGCGGATCCGATTTCAATCCCCGCGGGAAAAGCGACGGGGAAGTCATGCGGTTCTGTCAGAGCTTCATGACCGAACTGGCTCGCCACATCGGCCCCGACACCGACGTGCCTGCAGGCGACATCGGAACGGGTGCGCGTGAAATCGGTTATATGTACGGCCAGTACAAACGTCTGACCAACTCGTTTACCGGTGTGTTGACCGGCAAGGGGCTTACATGGGGAGGCTCTCTGGCCAGGACGGAAGCGACCGGATACGGACTGTGCTACTTCATGGAAGAAGCAATGCAATCCCACGGATTCGGATTCCAGGGATCGACGGTTGCGATCTCGGGATCGGGCAACGTCGCGATTTTCGCAACGGAAAAAGCGACGGAAATGGGTGGCAAAGTCGTCACCGCGAGCGATTCCGACGGTTATGTGTATGACCCTGACGGGATTGATCTTGCCCTTCTCAAGTCGATCAAACTGGTCAAAAAAGGCCGGATCAAAGAATATGTCGACCAGAAACCGAATGCCCGTTACGAGGCGGATTGTTCCAAAGTCTGGTCGGTAGCCTGCGACATCGCGCTGCCTTGCGCGACCCAGAACGAAATAGACGCCGCTTCCGCCGCCATGCTGGCCAAAAACGGCTGCAAAGCGGTCGGAGAAGGCGCAAACATGCCCTCCACACCGGAAGCGATTGAGCTGTATCTGAAGAACGGCATCGTCTATGGCCCTGCCAAAGCGGCCAATGCGGGCGGCGTGGCGACTTCGGCTCTGGAAATGTCACAGAACAGCATGCGGTACAGCTGGTCGTTCGAGGAAGTGGACACCAAGCTCAAAGGCATCATGGTCGGTATCCATACGGCAGCTGCCAATGCGGCGGCTGAGTACGGCCAGCCCGGCAACTTGATGTTTGGTGCCAACATCGCCGGATTCCTGAAGGTCGCGCGTGCGATGTACGAACAAGGCGTTGCCTACTAGGATCGACCGATGCGGGTTGTTCTTCAACGGGTCACGCGAGCCGACGTAAAGATAGAGGGGCAGACTGTCGCCACAATAGGCGGCGGTCTGCTCCTTTTTGTCGGGATCGGCAAGGGGGACAGGGAACAGGATGCCGATCGGATGGCGGCAAAAATCACAAAGCTGCGGATCTTTGGCGACGAGAACGGCAAGATGAACCGCTCGGTTCTCGACGTTGCCGGACAGGTCCTCGTGGTCTCTCAGTTCACGCTCCACGCGGACTGTTCGCGTGGAAACCGCCCTGGTTTCGAAGGGGCGGAGCAGCCCGCGCGCGCTCGCTTACTCGTGGATCGATTGGTGGAGGCGCTCGCCTCCTGTGGTCTTGCGGTCCGGACCGGAGTCTTCGGGGCGGACATGTCCGTTTCGTTGACCAATGACGGGCCGGTCACCATTTTGCTGGACACAGATACGATGTAGTGCCCCTTGAATCGCATCTCGTGCATATTTCTTTTTCCGGATTCTGTCGCCTTTTTTCACCCCTCTGGGAATCCTGTGGTTCGCCGCACACCATTTCGCGGTCACATCGAGGCTATCCTGAGCGCGGGGGGTGATGCGATGCATACCATCGAAGCGGCGCTCTGTACGGTGATCACACTGGTTTTGATCGTTCAGATCGTCCTGCTGGGGCAGGCGGCGTATTTACAGACGAAGGACGACGCGGAGCGGGAAGCCGCATCCAGTGTTCATCGGGTCACTTTGTCGGCATTGTACGAGGTGACGGTTCCGGAAGGCGGAGAGCCCGTGATGCCGACCGTCCGCACTTCTCCGGTCAAACTGTTGCGTGTGGCCAGTGCTGCCAAGGAGGCACTGGCTCCCGTCGCCTCCTGGTTGCGGCAAGTCCTGAGGCCGCAGGGATGACGGCCGATCTATGCAAAACACCGACTCTGTTCCGGCGGAGGGGATCTGCATTGTTTCTCTGCATTGCAGGCACTGCCGCGCTGACGATTTGCGGGATCTTTGCGCAGGGGGCAAGGAGCCGGATGGCAGAGGCGGCGCTTCATCGTGCACTCTCTTCCGAAGTGTCGTCGACGCTGGGCAGGCCCAATCCCATGCGGGATCGATACGGATTGCTTTGCATGGATGGGGATGATGTCCGCAGTCCGGTGTATGACCGCCTGGCGGATCCGGTCGCCGTTCATCTGCCTGCGCATAAAACGTTCGAAGACCCGTTGTCTTCTTCCGGCATTCTGGCAGAGGCCGTCGGGGAGTATATGCGATACCGCTTGCCGACTGTATTGGTCGCACAAGCCGTCTCACGGGTCCGTTCGATCGCGGACGAACTCCGGCAGGATGGGGGCGACAGTGGACTGCCGGAAGTGCAAGTGGGGACAAAGGGCGAACCGGACATCGGGAGCGTGTTTGCCGACTGGCTTGCGGGTTTCGATTTTACTGCCTACCTGGGGGAGACAGATACGCCACCGACTTCGGAAGAGCCAGAGGAGGACAGCGACACCTGGCTGGAGGATCTCCGCGTCCGAATCCGCGCGTTCTTGGTAGATCGGATTCTGGGGGAAGAGCTGTTATCGGAACTCCGGAATATCCGGGACTGTTTGCGCAAAGCGGCCGACACCGGCTCCGGGTTTGATTTGCCGGATTTCTTGGATCCCTCCTCAATCTCCGCTTATCTCACGGATCTGGACGACTGGCTGGATGTTGACGCGGACCCGCTCTACCGGAAATGTGCGCATGTGGAATATGTGATGGGGGTCTGCTCAAGGGCACTCCCGGAGCAGAATCCCTCCTCCTGCTCGTACGCGACCGGGTTGGACGGCATCCATTTTTCCTCACTGTCTTCTGTTGAGGGGCCGGATGTAGAGCGGGTAATAACGGGAGTGGAGGACGGTCAAAAAGCGGAAAACCGAGTTTACGCCTCCATCCTGGGTCTCCGGTTTGGCGTGCGGGCCGTCGTCAATTTCACCGATTCTACCCGGTTTCAACGTGCAAAGACCGCGGCTGCGGCCATTTCCGGAGTCGTGGCTTTGATCAGCGGAGGCTCGGTCGTTCTCCCGGAGGCTCCACTGGCGGTCGCGATCGTGTCGGTGTGGAGTCTGGTGGAGGCGTTTGATGAAACCGACCGTTTGAAAGCGGGGGAAGGGGTGGCGCTTTGTCCAGGTTTGGATGCGGTCGTCCTCGACTACGCCGATTATCTCCGGTTGATGCTGTATCTGGTTCCGGAAGAGACCTTTCTGCTGCGGCTGTACGGGGTGTTGTCGTCGCACGTGCCGGGAAGTTGGACTCGGCGTGTCGAAGCAGCTGGAGGCATCAGATCCCACAACATCCGTGTGACGGGATTGTGCGCGACATGAGGATGCCGGGCGGCAGAAAAGGATCGATCGCACTGGAAACGGCCATCGCGCTGCCCTTGTTTATTTTCATTGCCATGTCCATCCTCCAGTATCTGGTTGCGGCCGGCAGCGTCTCACTCCTTCGCAGCGCCGCCGACAATGCGGCATCCGAAACCGCTCTCCTGATGGCGGCCGCCGAAGCGGCGGAAGTGGACGATGTGGTCGATATGTGGATCCGGGAACAGATCGGAGACGCAATGGCGGCGGAACGGCTCCGGGATTTCGGGACAAGGTTATTGGCGGAGGTCTTTTTGGAAGAGCGCATGGTCCACTGGTTGGAGGCAGCCGGAGCAGAGCGCGCCACAAACCGGCTTCTCGATCGCTTTTCCGCATGCATCGAAAGTACGCTGTCCGGAGATACGTTGTATGCCCGGGTCGAATATCAAATGACGTTGCTAGCGGGGAGTGCAACGGGGACGTTTGACGCGTTGATCCCATTTTTCCCCCGGTCGAACTCTTGTTCGCAAGGTGGGGCGGGGGAGAGCGATCCCGTCTGGGAGATGGACAATTTTGCGCGCGGGCGGGTTTTCAGAACCAGAAACGGCGGGAATCTTCCGATGGGATATCCGGTGATCGCATCTTTCAGGGATGGTGTGGCGACTTCGATTCGCAGCATGGACATCACCGCACCGTCTTTGGGAGAGGAAGGGGCGGTATGGGCTGAAGTCCGGGACGAGATCGATGCCTTGCGCGACTTCGAGGGAACCGACAATCCATGGGGGAAAGAGTCGATCGTGATCAACAGCGGAGACATCCGGCACCGTGTGCTGTTGTTGATCCTGCCGGAAAACCAGTACAGCGCCGTCGTCGAAGAACAGCTGGATCAGGCAGCCAACTACGCGGTCATCAACGGGATCGAACTGGCGGTGTTGCGGCAGGGTGTGTCCCACCGGTTCGAATGAGCGTCGCAAAGGAGGTTCTATTGCCATGGTTTTGTGCATGGGGTATCATGGTGATGGCTTTCAGGCCAGGCGATTCCGGATCGCTTTCCACCTTCGTGCAAGGCATGAACGCAGGGGGAGGTTGGATGAACGACAAATTGCGCGACGAATCTGTCGATCTGTTGTTTGACGCCGTGCTGTCGCTCAATAACCGGCAGGACTGCTATTCATTTTTTGAAGATATCTGTACCGTATCCGAACTGAAATCCCTCGCGATGCGCCTACATGTGGCCATCCTTCTTCAACAGGGCATGAAGTACTCGGATATCTGCGAACGGACCGGGGCCAGCACGGCCACCATCAGTCGCGTCAATCGTTCGTTGTTTTACGGTGCAGACGGCTATCTGACCGTATTGGACCGGTTGCGCAAAGACGGCAAGATTCCGGACCCCTGACCGTTCTTCTCCCGACAGAAGAAAGGGATGGACACCATGGGGCTGATCGAGAAAATAGTCGGCACACACAGTGACAGGGAGATCAAGCGGCTCAAACCGCTGATCGACCAAATCGAATCCCTCAAAGAGACATATAGCGCGATGGGAGAGCCCGAGCTGAAAGGCACGACGGACCGGCTTCGCGCGCGCCTGGCGTATGGGGAGAGTCTGGACGACATCCTCCCGGACGCGTATGCCGCGGTCGGCGAGTCCGCCCATCGCGTCATCGGACAGTTTCCTTTCCGCACACAGTTTCTGGGCGGCATCGTCCTGCATCAGGGCCGGATCGCAGAGCTCAAGACCGGTGAAGGAAAAACCCTGATGGCGACGCTGCCGGCGTATCTCAACGCGCTGGCCGGACAAGGCGTCCACATCGTCACCGTCAACGACTATCTGGCGCGGCGCGACAGCGAGTGGATGGGGAAAATATACCGATATCTGGGTTTGTCCGTCGGCTTGATCGTACACGAATTGAACAACGATGAGCGGCGCCAGTCGTATGCCTGTGACATCACATACGGGACCAACAACGAATACGGTTTCGACTACCTGCGCGACAACATGGTCACCTACAAAGAAGAGATGGTGCAGCGCGGTCTGCATTACTCGATCGTTGACGAAGTCGACAGCATCCTGATCGACGAAGCAAGGACCCCTCTGATCATCTCAGGCATGGGTGGGGAGGCGACCGATCTGTACGGCCGCGCGGACCAGTTTGTCCGTAGACTCAAAAGACACACGGTGACCGAGTCGGACGACAAGCTCGAACTCGACGCGGTCTCTGAAGACGCGGACTACATCGTCGACGAAAAGGCGAAAACCGCCGTTCTCACCCCGACCGGGGTGCGCAAGGCGGAGCAGTATTTTAGTGTGGCCAACCTCGCCGACGAGGAAAACTACCAATTGCAGCACCACATCAACAACGCCCTCAAAGCCCACGGCACCATGTTCCTGGATCAGGCCTATGTCGTCAAAGACGGAGAAGTCATCATCGTCGACGACTTCACCGGACGCCTGATGTTGGGCAGACGGTACAGCGACGGACTGCATCAGGCGATCGAAGCCAAGGAAGGCGTCAAGATCGAGCGCGAAAACAAAACGCTCGCGACCATCACATTCCAGAATTATTTCCGTATGTATCGCAAATTGGCGGGAATGACCGGTACCGCAGCGACGGAAGAAAACGAATTCCGGGAGATCTATAGCCTGGATGTCGTTTGCGTACCCACCAATCGACCGATGATCCGTGACGACCGTCCGGACGCGGTCTACAAGACCATACGGGGCAAATACACCTCGATTCTCGAGGATGTCAAGGAAATCCACAAAACCGGCCAGCCGATTCTGGTCGGAACCGTTTCCGTGGAGCGGTCTGAATTTTTGTCGGAACTCTTCCGCAAAAACGGGATCGAGCACAATGTGCTGAACGCAAAGCACCACCAGCGCGAAGCTGAGATCGTCGCGCAGGCCGGACGCTTCGGCGCTGTGACCATCGCGACTAACATGGCCGGCCGCGGTACCGATATTCTGCTGGGCGGCAACCCCGAGTATCTTGCGCGCCAGGAACTCAGGAGACAGGGATTTGATGAAGAGCTGATCGAGTCCTCGACCGCATACAACGAAACCGACGACGAGACGATTCTGGACGCGCGCCGGCGTTACAAAGAACTGCATGAGCGGTTCAAAATCCAGATTGCGGAAGAGCATAAAAGAGTCGTAGAGGCCGGCGGGCTGTGTATCATCGGCACCGAACGGCATGAGTCCAGGCGCATTGACAACCAGCTTCGCGGCCGATCGGGCCGCCAGGGCGACCCGGGAATGAGCCGGTTTTATCTCTCCCTGGAAGACGACCTCATGCGCCTGTTTGGCGGAGAACGGATCCAGGGACTGTTTGGCGCGCTGGGTGTCGAAGAAGACATGCAGATCGAGCATCGAATGCTTTCCAACGTGATCGAGAATGCGCAGAAACGAGTCGAAGGGCGCAACTTCGGTATCCGCAAAACCGTTCTGGAATACGACGACGTCATGAACCAGCAGCGGAACCTGATCTACGAACAGCGGAGAAAAGTGCTGGACGGCAGTGACCTTCATGCGACCTATAGCCGCATGATCCGCGATGTCTCGGAGGAAATCGTACGCGGCTTCTGTCAGGACGGTGTGCCTTCCGTCGAATGGGACGCGCGCGCTCTGGGGGCTTCACTGCGCGACCTTTTTGGCGAGCTACCGGTCATTCAGAAACTCTCAGCTGCTTTCAAGCAAGGAATCAGCGTTGAAGAGACGATCGATATGGCTGCCGAAGACGCGTTGGCGCGGTATGACGCGCGAGAGCGGGAACTTGGCGCGGAACTGACACGCGAGGCGGAGCGGCTGGTTATGCTGCGTGTGGTCGATGAAAAATGGATGGACCACATCGACATGATGGACGACCTCCGCGACAGCATCGGCATGCGGGGATATGCCCAGCACAACCCGGTGATCGAGTACAAGCGCGAAGGATTTGACATGTTCGATAGCATGAATCGTGCGATCCGGCAGGACGCGGTCCGCCTGATGATGCGCGCCACCTTCTCAGCCGGCAAGACCATGCGGCGCAAAAGCGCGGTCAATGAGGTGTCGGAAGGCTTTGGATCCACGGGATTTGGTGCGGATCAAGCCGCTCCGTCCGCCCCGACGGAATCTCCCGCCGGCCAGGTGAGACCCGGACAAGGCGGGGAGTCCCGCGTGCCGGTTAAACGTGCCGCCGCGAAAGTCGGGCGAAACGATCCCTGTCCGTGCGGCAGCGGGAAGAAATACAAGAACTGCTGCGGTAAAAACGAGTGAGGGGGAAGCGGTAGATGACCGATGGTTCGGAGATGGAAAAAATCGTAGATAACGGAAATCGAAAAATCGCATGGGCGAAGCGCAACATGCCGGTGCTCTCGATCCTCGAGCGCACCTTTCGGGAGGAACAGCCCTTCCGGGGCTTGCGGATCGCGGTCAGTGTACACGTAGAAGCCAAGACGGCCTGTCTGGCGTTGATGCTGGAGCAGGGTGGGGCGGACGTCTCACTGACCGGGTGCAACCCGCTTTCGACGCAGGACGATGTCGCCGCCGCACTCGCAGCGCGCGGCATGAAGGTGTTTTGTAAATACGGTGCCGATCCGGCGCTCTACCGCAGACATTTGGTCGAGACACTCTCCTGCGTCCCGCATCTTGTCATCGACGACGGAGGAGACCTCGCGGAACTGCTTCACACCTCCCATACGGACCTCGGGCGCGAGATCATCGGCGGATGCGAAGAGACCACCACGGGGGTGCACCGGCTTCGCATTCTCGAGCGGGAAGGGAAACTCCGCTATCCCTGTTTGGCAGTCAACGACGCGCGATGCAAGCATTTGTTCGACAACCGCTTCGGAACCGGCCAATCGGTATGGACCGCGATCATGTCTGCGACCAATCTGGTGGTGGCGGGCAAACATGTCGTGGTCGCAGGGTTTGGCATGTGCGGCAAAGGGGTCGCTCTGCGCGCCAAAGGATTGGGAGCGCACGTGATCGTCACGGAAGTGGACCCGGTGATGGCGTGCGAGGCCATGATGGAGGGTTACACCGTATTGCCAATGTCCGAGGCAGCCCCTATTGGAGATGTTTTCGTAACCGTAACAGGATGTAACGACGTTATAACGAAAGAACACTTTTCTGTCATGAAAGATGGAGCCATTCTGTCGAATGCCGGCCACTTTGATGTCGAAGTCAACATACGGGAACTGTCCGAGGCAGCGGTAGAGGAACGGGAAGTGCGTGCCGGTGTCGACGGTTACAGGATGCCGGATGGTCGGTGGCTGTACCTGTTGGCGAAGGGGCGTTTGGTGAATCTGGCGGCGGGAGACGGGCATCCGGCCGAAATCATGGATATGAGTTTTTCGCTGCAGGCGTTGAGTGCGGCCCATATGGCTCTGCATGGGCGTACGCTCGAGAACAAGGTATACGATCTTCCCCCAGCGCTGGACACCCGTGTCGCGGAACTGCTGCTGGAATCCAAGGCCATGCAGATCGACCATCTCACGCCCGAACAGGAATTCTATATCGGCAACTGGAGCATCTGACAGACTGGTCTGGGGAGGACACCTGTGGATAACGGACTTCCGATTCTGTTCCGATCGTATACCGTGGTGACACCCGACGCGGCTGCGGGAGTTGCGGTCACCGAAGAGGCTCATGTCGCCGTGGTCGGGAACCGGATCGAGTATGTCGGTACCGATCTGGCTGCCGCTACACAGATTCTCGGTTCGGGCCCGCATGTCGAATATGCCGGGCGCGGCAAATTGCTGCTGCCGGCCTTTGCGAATGCGCATGGACATACCGCCATGGTGCTGATGCGCAACGCAGCGGACGATCTCAATCTCCACGACTGGCTGTTTCAGGTCATATTCCCGATGGAGAAGCGGTTGCGCCGCCAGGACGTCTACAACGGATCTCTGCTCGGCATCGCCCAGATGATCCGCTCGGGGACCGGTGCGTGTGCGGACATGTATTTCCACTCCGACGTCACGGTGGAGGCGGCAGTCACCGCCGGTATTCGGATGAATCTGTGCAGCGAAGGCAAGGTATCCGGCCCCGAACCCGGCTCGATCACAGTCCGTCCGGACATGCTGGAGGATTTTGTCAGGCTCTGCAAATCGACCGGCGAGGGGCGGATCCAGCCATCACTGGAAATTCACTCGGTTTATCTGTACGACGAAGCTCTCTATCCCGCATTGGCAGAGATGGCAAAAGCGGCCGGAATCTCGATTCAAACCCATCTGGCGGAAACCCGCAAAGAAGTCGAAGATTGCGTCGCGCGCTATGGGCGGCGCCCTGTTGAACAGATGGAGCGATTTGGCATATTCGAGGTGCCCTGTCTGGCTGCGCATGCCGTCTATCTCGATGCGCAGGAGATGGAGTTGCTGTCAGCAAAAGATGTGACGCTGGTCCACAACCCTTCCAGCAACATGAAACTGGGGAGTGGGGTGGCTCCGGTCTGTGCACAGTTGGCAAGTGGCATTCCGGTGGCGCTTGGCACCGACGGCGCGGCCAGCAACAACACCCTGGACATCTACCGCGAGATGCGGCTGGCGGCTTTTCTGGCCAAAGGCAACGCACTGGACGCTTCCGCCTTGCCGGCCGCGACGGTGCTGCGGATGGCCACGGATACAGGGATGAAAGCCATGGGATTTGCCGATTCCGGACGGATCGAAGCGGGGGCGAAGGCAGATCTGCAGATTCTCGACACCGGAGATCTGTCGCTGTGCCCGTTGGGCGACCCCTTGTCCGCGATCGTCTACAGCGCGGATTCCTGTGCGGTCGAATCGTTGATGGTAGATGGACGCATGTTGATGCACAAACGCGAATTGTTGACACTGGATGAGGAGCGAATCCGATACGAAGCGGCACGATCCGCGCGCTATATCACGGGGGGAACAGAGAGCTGACGGACATGGAGATGGTCGATCTGATCGTAAAAAAGCGACAAGGCGGTACACTTTCGGCAGAGGAACTGCAATGGTTTGTCCGCGGAGTGACAGACGACAGCCTACCGGACTATCAGGTGTCCGCCATGCTGATGGCCATGTTTTTACAGGGCCTCGATGAAAGCGAAACCGCGCTCCTGACGGTCGCGATGGCGGATAGCGGAGACCGGATCGATCTGACATCGGTTCCCGGTATCAAAGTGGACAAGCATTCCACCGGCGGCGTCGCCGATACAACCACCTTGCTTTTGGTGCCGATGGTCGCGGCATGTGGAGTTCCGGTCATGAAGATGTCCGGCCGGGGTCTTGGCTTTACCGGCGGCACGCTGGACAAACTGGAAAGCATCCCGGGGTTTCGCGTCGGATTGACGGTGGAGGAGGCGGTGGCACAATGCCGCCGGATCGGCGCGGTCATTATGGGGCAGACCGGTGATCTGTGTCCGGCCGACCGCAAACTCTATGCGTTGCGCGACGTCACAGGCACAGTGGATTCGATCCCGTTGATCGCCGCCAGCATCATGTCCAAAAAAATCGCCGCGGGTGCGGATGCGGTCGTTTTGGATGTGAAATGCGGCAACGGCGCATTTATGAAAACCCTGGATGAGGCCCGCCGGTTGTCTGCGTCCATGGTCGGGATCGGGAAAGCGGCCGGTCGGGATGTCGCGGCGGTGATTTCATCGATGGATCAGCCGCTGGGGTCACATGTCGGCAACGCGCTTGAGGTGGCCGAGGCAATCGATGTGCTGTCCGGACGCACCGCGGGAGATCTGCTCGAAGTCGCGGTCACCCTCGGTGCCCACATGCTGGTGCTCGCGCGCGGAGCGGATTCGATCGCACATGGCCGCCAACGCTTGATGGATCACCTGAGAGACGGAAGCGCACTGGAGAAACTGCGGGAGCTGATCGCGGCGCAAGGCGGGGATCCGGCGGTGTGTGACGATACGAGCCGATTGCCAACCGCACGGGTCGTGCGGGCATTGCGAACCGCACGGGACGGGTTTATTGGGTCTATGGACACCGCGGGGATCGGCCATGTGTTTGTACGCCTGGGTGGCGGCCGGCTGACCAAAGGCCAGCCGGTCGATCCTGCGGCAGGCCTTGTCCTCTCCGGCAGAATCGGTGATCGTGTGCGAGCGGGGGATGTGCTTGTCAGCGTCCACGGCGCAACCGAAGAGGCCGTCGGTCAGGGGATCCGCGCGCTGGAGACCTGCATCCGTATCGTTGATGAAAAACCGGAACTGCCGCGCAACGTATTGGAGATCGTCATGGCAGACGATGTGTCTTGACGGGGGTTGATGCGATACAGACTCCCTCCGGCCAACCCCATCGTCCGGAGACCATGCGCGACGCGGACGTATTTCTTCCGGCATGAAAAATGCGCGACTCCGCCGTGTTGGAAGCGCGCATTTTTGGAGCCGATGGAGAGAGTCGAACTCTCGACCTATTCATTACGAGTGAATTGCTCTACCACTGAGCCACATCGGCAAGTACGGGACAACCGTGATGCATGTCTGGTCCCATAAGAATATAGGAACTCCAGGCCTTTCTGTCAAGTCCGATCCCTGGTGCCGACCCTGTGTTTGCTATAATGCAATCATATCACGAGAAGGCGGGCATGAGATTGAACCGTCGTCCAACACGATCCGGAACCCGAACCATCCACCATATTTGGGGTTTTTCAGCCGTCCTGCTCGTTCTGCTGGCGGTCTGTGTCGCGTGTGTTCCGGCCGATGCGATCGTTTTTCCCACGTCTGGTTCCACGGCGCGTCCGAGCGGACCTATCCCCACTACGGCCGGGCCGGAGCCAACCCTTCCCCAGCGTCCGATCACGATAGCGACCGGTTACTCCCGTGAGGTGGCCGAATACCTTGGGATGTTGTATTATTCCCGCATTTCAGGCGTTTTTCCCACAAACGGCAATGAATGGATCGGGGACACGGTCAACCTGGACGAACTGGCCCAGTTCCGGGACAGTTTTCCGGTGGAGGCGCTCCAGATCGAACCGGGAGGAGCCGGAGAGTCGCGTATCCGCGCCTGGGCGGCGGCCGGCAGGTTGCCGGATCTCTATTTATCGGATTGTATTGCCGCATGTGCAGCCAACGGCTGGGCGGCCGATATCACGAGCCAGGCGGGGACGCACCGACTGCTGAATGGGTTGTCTTTATATCCGGTGATGGTGGAGGGATCCAAATCCGGTGCGCGATTGTTTGGCATTCCCATTTCGTTCACGATCCCGGTTCTGATGTATGACAGGGATGCGGTGCGCACGGCAGGTCTCACTCCGCCGGCCGCGGGCGGATGGGATTTCGGGACATTCGTGTCAGATCTGGAAGTTGTGGCAGGGAACAACCAGGTCGACATCTCGCCGGCGACGACTGAGCCAGCCACAAGAGATCGACCGGAAGTTGTGCCGCTGCTCTCCACGGCGGAAGGGTTGCTCGAACTACTCCCCGCCGGGATGGATACCTCTCTCGGATGGGCCGCGTGGACTGGTTCGGGATTTGGCTTCGACCGCGAGGCGTTCCGGGAAGCCGCCGCACAGGTCGAAGGTTTGATTTTGGCGGGTTTGACGTCAGACAGGGCGGAGGCGGACGGTTCCGACTCCACGGCTATTTGGTTGGGGGACAGTTCACAGCTCGCAGAGGAGCGGCTGTCTTTGAGCGGACGACTTGGATTGACCCGCGTGCCGTTCCTCGGTATCGAACGGACCGGCGTCCGGGTTCAGACCCTTTGTGTCAGCCCGGAAGCGGCGAGAACGCAGTCGATCGTCGATTTTGCGTTGTTCATCGCACTGGATCCGGATGCGCTGCTGTTGGCCTCGCGTTTCGATCAGCAGGAAGGATATCTGCCGGTCTCTCGGATCGACAGGGTGTGGGAGAAAACGATGCAGTCCTGGCCCTCGGCTTCTTTTTTCCAGGATTGCCGTCCACTGCTCGATCAGGCGTTTGTGGACGGCAGAACCTGCGTGCCGGGTTGGAATGTCATCTACGCGGGTCGATTCAAAACAGCAGAAAAGAATATGCTCTCCGGGTTACGGACCGCGGAGGAGATGGTGGATTGGTTGACGGACACGCCGTAAGGCACGAACGAGGGGGCACTATGAACGCTTCTATCGAATGGATTCCGCTTCGGATCGCAGACGCGGGACGGATGGCATCTGCAGGTCTGATCGCGGGCGGTGAGAAAAAGGCCCGTGATGCGATCCGCGGGTTGCTCCGGCCGGACACACGGCATCGTTGTGCCTTTGCGGGATATGTGCCGGACGATCCTTTCCCCCGATGTGTGGCGCTCGTCACTGTGATCGACCCCGATGCCCGCCGCGGCATCATCCGGTGGATCGATCGAGTGGAAATGGAACCGGACGTTCTGAAGGGCTTCTTGCTCGATCTGGTCGGGATTGCCTTTTTTCAGATTGGACTGCATCGGCTGGAAATGTCGGTACCGGTGGGCGACGAGCAGCTCTGTGAAGCCGCGTCCGGCATCGGCATGTGGCGGGAAGGGATGTTGCACAACGCGGCGTTTAACGGCTGCCTCCACGAAGACGCATGGTCCCACGTGATGCTCCGTCCGCAGTATTCCTTGCGCGGTTACGGATTTATCCCTTTCCCCAAAGGACTGGTCACTGTCCTCGGAGAGGAGGCACAAGTCGAACAGATCGGATTTATACACAACGAAGAATGGCCATCCGACCCGTATTTGCAGGAGTGTCTTGCCTACCGAGGGTATCTCGACAGGGAAGGGCGGGTCGTCAACCGCCCGGATCCCGCCACTGCGGCCCAAGACATTGCACCGATTCCGGAAGAGGTGGCTGTGGCCTGCAGACAGTTGGAGGAATACTTTGCGCACCGCCGATCCACGTTCGATATCCGGACGGCCTGGCCCGCGCATGCGAGTGCCTTCCAGCGCCGTGTGTGGGACATTCTCGGCGGGATTGGGTACGGCCATGTCTGGACGTATGAGGACGTCGCTGCGGAGCTGGTGGAGGGCTCCCGCGAGGAGGCGCGAAAAATGACCCGTGCGGTCGGGTCCGCCTGTGCCGCGAACCCGCTTGCGATCGTCGTGCCCTGCCACAGGGTGATCGGAAAAGACGGCAAGCTGACCGGCTTTTCCGGAGGCGTGGACATCAAAGAACATCTGCTGGCTCACGAGTGGATCGTACCGGATACCGAGGCCGGCAAGGAGGAACCACCCCAATGAACGGACAACACGACATCAAACTGGATCCCGCCGCGCTGCTCGCGCCGGTTCCGGTCGCAATGATATCCTGCCGCGACGACCGCGAAGACGCGGTCCCCAACATCATCACCCTCGCATGGATCGGCGTCGCCAGTTCGGAACCTCCGACGTTGAGCGCTGCCATCCGCCCGGACCGTTACTCCTATGAGCTGATTCGCCGTTCAGGTGAATTTGTCGTCAACCTGGTCGATGCAAATCTTTCGGAGTCCTGTGACTTTTGCGGAGTGCGTTCCGGCAGGGAGATCGACAAATTCAAGGCGTGTGGTTTGCATGCCATTCCTGCGGAAGGTCTGCAATTTGCGCCAGCCATCGCGGAAAGTCCATTGTCCCTCGGCTGCCAGGTCACACAGGTCGTCCAGGTCGGATCTCACGACCTGTTTCTGGGGCGTGTGGTCTCTGTACGCGCGCACGCGTCCCTGATGGACGATGCCGGCCGGTTGCGGATGGATCTGGCACAGTTGATCACTTACGTGCACGGGGAGTATTTTTCGGTCGGCAAGAGGCAGGGCTTTTTTGGCTATTCCGTGGCGCGCAGCAAGGTTCTCGCAAAGCGGATGCCCGGGTACCGTCGTCAGCGAACGTTCGAGTAAAACTTCTTCTGTTACAGGATAAAAACAAATGTTCGATATCCGTTGACAGCGGGCGTCGGGTTTATTATGCTTATCCCACAAGAAGAACATACGTTCTAACCGTGGGAGGCGTCATCATGCCGGAGCTAAATTTGTTTCTTTTCCTGACTCTGGCACTCGCAGGAGTGCTCACCATCCATCTATACAGACAAGACCGTCTCGAGGACGACGACGGATACGGACACGGTCAGCCTGCCGGGAATCCGCCACAGGTGATACGATATAGGAGAGCCGGGAACACGGTGGCCGTACGGACCGGGATCCACCCGATCCCAAAGGACGCGGTGTGTTTCCTCGACTTGGCAGCTGCCGGACCATTTGAAAGAAAAAATGCACAGGCCATCCGGACCGACTTCATGACCGCGGCGTTTGACGATCCGGAACCGTGTGAGGGTTGCATGTCCGGTCAAAGCGCCTGATTGGATCAATTGCCGGATCTTACTTGACAATGGGTCCCTCCGTTCCTATAATTGCTCCTGTGTCTCTGCGGAGACGGCATACGGTGGGATTAGCTCAGTTGGTTAGAGCGCCAGATTGTGGCTCTGGAGGTCGTGGGTTCGATTCCCATATCTCACCCCATATATTCACAAACGCAATACGGAGGGAGATATATAGGGGACAAGGCAGCCTACGGGTATCGACATTCTGCTTCCCGCTCGGGCGGCCGCCAGTAACGTTAGCCCGATGGGGTGTCGCCAAGTGGTAAGGCACGGGACTTTGACTCCCGCATCCGTAGGTTCAAATCCTGCCACCCCAGCCATGATCCACTAGCTCAGTTGGTAGAGCACTTGACTTTTAATCAAGGGGTCCGGAGTTCGAGCCTCCGGTGGATCACCAAAAAGAGAAGCCCTGCGAACGAATGGCCGCAGGGCTTTTCTGTATCAGTTTTCGAAACGCGGTGGTGAAGAACAACATGGAAGGAGTTATTGTATGCGACTGGGAGGCCCCGTTTTTACCGAGAGTCAGGATCCTGAAGGTTTGGCCAATGCGCATGCTGCTGCCGGGTATCGAGCCGCCTACTGCCCGTCGTTCCTAAAGCCGGACGATTCGGATCGGATTGCCGCTTTCAAACGCATATATGCGGCACACGACCTGGTCATTGCTGAAGTTGGCGCCTGGTGCAATCCGATGACACGCAATCCCGTGGAAGCGGAAAAGAACATCCGTTATGTCTCCGGACAACTGGCCTTGGCAGATGAAATCGGGGCGAAATGCTGCGTCAATATCGTTGGCACGTGGTATGAAAACAACTGGTATGGGCCTTGTGCTGAAAACTACAGCGAGGATTTCTTTGCGCATGCTGTCGACGTTTCGCGAAGAATCATCGACAGTGTCAAACCGAAGCGGACAAAGATGACATTTGAGCTGATGCCATTCAGTTTTCTGGACTCTCCCAAAGAGTACCTCCGGTTTTTGAAAGCCCTTGACCGACCTGCCGCCGGCATCCATTTTGATCCAGCCAATTGTATCTCATCGCCGCGTCTGTTTTACGACAACGCCGCTTTTTTCGAGGAATCGTTCCGCCTGTTCGGGAATGAGATCGCATCGATCCACTTGAAGGATATGAGTTTTCGACCGGAACCGTTCTGTACCATGTTTGACGAGGTCCCCATCGGCACCGGCGGTCTCGATTATGTCACACTGCTGCGCCTGATTGGCAGATTGCCGGCGGATACTCCAGCCATGCTTGAGCACCTGCCCGATGAAAACACTTATCGCAAGGCGGCAGCGGCAGTCAAAGACTTAGCATGCAAGGCTGATATACCGATATAGAAGGGTCTTTGCCACGCGTCCGTGAAGACTTTATTGACCCAAACCCGTATGGACTCAACATAGGTGGCACTTCAGGGTTCGCGATCATCCACAGGCATCAGCGCCAAACAGACCCCTTCGAAGACATAGGAACGGGCCAGCCCGATCTCCGGGTCGTACCCCGCTTGCTGGTCCGAACAGAGTCTGAGACTGACCACTTCTTTGGACACCGCATCGACTCGGAGCAACAGGCGATACGTCTCAACCACCGCGGGGGGAGGGGACACCGCGGACCCGCTACCTGAGCCGGGAAGTGTGTCGATGTAGACGGGAGCCCAGTCCGAGCGCTGCAGGACTTCTTGGCTTTGATCGTTCAACAAGAAGCGGAAGTACATGCGATTGCCCTGCATGGTGGACAGCAACGCGACCGTGCCTTCCTCCGTTTGGAGGATGTCGTGCAGGCGTACGGAAGCAGCCAGGACGCTTCCTGCAAAGTAGGCCTGTCCGCTCTCCTCGGTCGGTGTGGCCCGCCAATCGTGTTCTGCCAGCACCACCACATCGGACAAGTCCAGTTCGGCAACTTTTGTGTCCACCCAGTTTTGCAGGCGCGCATCTGTAGAGAGCGGATTTTCATGTGACCCACATCCGGGGA
>JAAYKS010000295.1 GCA_012522285.1 Clostridiaceae bacterium
CATACGATCCCCTTTGTCGTGCCAATTGCACATATTATCAATATTTTGTTCTGAACAACTGTGCAATCTCACTATATCACAACCCAATCGCCGATGTGTCAACAGGAAGCCGCAAGCGAAATGCCAACTGTGTCATGGTCACAGTCCGGGGGCATGCGGGGAGGGTAAGATGGACACAAATCAAGTCGGAACGATATAATGATTCCATTCATGACGCACAGGTTTCGGATCCGGCGGAGACGGAACCTTGTCCTCAGAAACATTTGAAAGCGAGGATCCCGACCATGGCCGAATTTTATCCAGGTGTTTCGAAAATCAAGTATGAAGGCAGCAAATCCAAGAACCCGCTCGCGTACAAGTATTACAATGCCGACGAAGTAATCGCGGGCAAAAAAATGAGCGAACACATGAAGTTTGCGATGTCCTATTGGCACACCATGGTGGCCGAAGGTTCTGACATGTTCGGTGTCGGCACACTGAAGAAGGACTATGGTTCTTCCGACCCGATGGAAAGCGCCCGCAACAAAGCGTATGCGGCGTTTGAACTGATGGACAAACTTGGGATCGAGTACTATTGCTTCCACGACCGCGACATCGCGCCCGAAGGAGCTTCGCTGGCAGAGTCCAATGCCCGGCTCGACGAAATATCCGACCTGCTTCTCGAACTGAATAAAAAGTACGACAAAAAAGTGCTCTGGGGCACCGCGAACCTGTTCAGCAATCCCCGCTTTGCACATGGTGCCGGCACCGCTCCCAACGCGGACGTCTTTGCGTTCGCCGCAGGCCAGATCAAGAAAGCACTCGACCTCACCGTCAAACTCGGCGGTACCGGTTACGTGTTCTGGGGCGGCCGGGAAGGCTATGAAACCCTGCTCAACACCAACATGGGCCTCGAACTCGACAACCTTGCCCGCCTGATGCATCTGGCCGTCGATTATGGCCGCAGCATCGGCTTCAAAGGCGACTTCTTCGTCGAGCCCAAGCCGAAGGAGCCCACGAAGCACCAGTATGACTTCGATTCCGCGACGGTCATCGGTTTCCTGCGCCACTATGGCCTGGACAAAGACTTCAAGCTCAACATCGAAGCCAACCACGCCACCCTCGCGGGTCACACCTTTGCACACGAGCTGCGTCTGGCGCGTGATACCGGGTTCTTCGGGTCCATCGACGCAAACCAGGGCGACATGCTGCTGGGCTGGGACACCGACCAGTTCCCGACCAACATCTATGACGCGGTGTACTGCATGTATGAAGTGCTCAAGGCAGGCGGATTCACCAACGGCGGTCTCAACTTCGACGCCAAGGCGCGCCGTGCCTCCAACACCAGAGAAGACATCTTCATGAGCTACATCGCCGGTATGGACACCTTCGCACTCGGCCTGCGCATCGCACAAAAGCTGATCGAAGACGGCCGTCTGGACACGTTCGTCGAAGAGCGTTATGCCTCCTGGACCAAGGGCATCGGCAAAGACATCGTCGATGGCAAACTCGATATGAAAGCCCTCTCGGACTATGCGGTCAAGATGGGTGACGTCGAAGTCGACTCCGGCCGGCAGGAATACCTTGAATCCATCGTCAACTCCGTGATCGCGGGCTGACCATCCGTATCCCGATTCTGACAAACCGCAACGGCTGCGCTTCCTCCTGTTGGAAGCGCGGCCGTTTCATTTCGTTCTTTTCCGTACGCGGTTCCGGGATAGCAATTCCGATGTCGGGACTGCATACTGTGCCTATAAAATGGGAGGGCACACATGCTGTTGGTGATCGATCACGACGATTCCTTTACATACAGTCTGGCCCGGTTGCTGCGCCTGCTCGGACAGGAAGTCGAGGTCGTCTCCCACGAACGCGTGGACCCGCTCCGG
>JAAYKS010000296.1 GCA_012522285.1 Clostridiaceae bacterium
CGACCCCGCGGTGTTGGCCACCGTCTATCGTGTGGTGCTGTTTTATGTCATCGCAGAAACGCTCCTGAGTCCGCTGAATGTCCTTCCAGCCGCTCTGCGCGCAGGCGGTGACATCCTGTTTGTTTCGTACAGCAACATCCTGGGTGTCATCCTTCTGCGGGTGGGCGGCACCTATCTGCTTTCACAATGCTTCGGACTGGGAATCGAAGCACTGTACTTTACGATGGGGGTAGACTACACCCTGCGTACCCTGGCCTATGTCATTCGGATGCGAGGCGGCAAGTGGAAGCACATCAAAGTGTAGCTCCCGTTGGATGACAGAGAGTCGGCAGGTGACGTACAATATCCGAACCGACAACAGCAGAGGAATGGTGACCTTTATGCATTTCAAGCACCTGACATTGAGAGTCAAGAATCTGGAACAATCCATACGGTTTTACGAAACAATCACGGAATTGACGGTCTCCCGCCGTTTTGAAGCGGGACCGGCGGAGCTTGCATTTCTGACGCATGGAGACGGGGAGACACAGATCGAGTTGATTCACATCCCGGAGGGCCAAACCTTCGAGGGAAAGGGAATGTTCCTCTGTTTTGCGACAGACCGCCTGGATGAAATGCATCGGCTTGCGCAAAAGAGGGAGCTCAATCCTTCCCCGATACAGGATCCGGGGGATGGGACACGCTATTTCTACGTTTACGATCCGGACGGCGTATCGGTTCAACTGCGCTCCTTCCCGAAATAAACCGGAACGGCAAGCGACTCTTCCGGCATCCGCTGATCCATCAAGCCCACAAGGAAAAGCCCTGCGATTCTCCGCGGGGCTTTTTTTCGCACCGGCGCACCGGCTGTTCACTTGCCTCACCCTCCCGAGGGAACAAAAATGCGTTCCTGCGGGTCAAAGGAGGCGAGAGGCTTCTCGCGGGTCGGGAAACCGGACAGGAGGATAGGATGCGAAAACGTTGGATGGGTTGGATTGCCGGACTGATGCTGGCAACCATGTTGTTTGCGGGATGCTCCAGCGCCAATTCCGATCTGGAGTATGAAAAAAACGAACCCGGCGCGACCGCCGCGGAAGCGGGCCGCACCCAGGAGGAAGCCCCGCTCCCATACGAGGCCGCCAACCCGAAGCAAAGTCCCGTACGGAAACAGATCCGTGACGCACAGATCGAAGCGGAAGCAAAAGACGTGGAAGCGGCATATGCGGACATCTTGTTGTTCGCGCAAAGTCTCGGAGGCTATGAAAACGCCCGGACTCTCCACCGCACCGACGCGTCCGTCTCGCTCACGGCAACACTGCGGATTGCACCTGAGCATCTGGACGCCCTGATCGCCAAGGTGAACGAGGCCGCCGTGGTGTTCCGGTCGGCTCTGGGAACAGAGGACATCACAGAAGCGTATTTTGACGCCAAGACCCGGCTGCAGACGATGGAGAAGTCGCTGGAGTCGTATTACGGATTTTTGTCCGAAGCCAAAGACCTCTCCGAGTCCATGATGGTGCAGGAGCGGATTGGCGGATTGACTGCCGAAATCGAGTCGCTCAAGGGGAGAATCCGGCTCTGGGACACGCTGCTGGCTGAATCCACCATGCGCCTGATGCTCACCCAGACACCGGATCCGATCGCCGCCCGGGACAAAATCGACTGGAAGGCCTTGAGCTTTTCCGACATGGGGACATTGATCCGGGTGGGATTCACCCGCATCGGGAATGTGATCGTCGCAGGACTGCAATGGATCGCCATCGTGCTGGTAGCGGCTTCTCCAATCTGGCTCGCGGCCGGGGCGCTCCTATTGGTCCTGCGCAGGCGCGCACGCAAACGCAAAGCCGCCAAAAACCTGGCGCAAAACAGATTCCCTGACGTTGAAGCTGCGGACAGCCGGGACGAATCCGGGGAACAGTGACGGAGCCCATCGCGGATACGGTCACCAGGCAGCAGGCCGGATGCCGGCGGTGTCCAAACGCAGCCTGGCTTGTGCAAACACTTCCGCTGACAACGCTCCGCGCGAAGCCGCTTCGATATTGGCGCGCAGGTGTTCCCGATCCGTCGTGCCGATCAGCCCGAAAGAGATGCCAGGTACGGTCAATCCAAACCGGATCAGAAAAGCTGAGATGTCCTCGCCTGGCTCGCACAGCGCTGCCAGCCCTGCTCTTGCCAGCAACCCGTCGTAAGCCGGACTGTATTTTTTGAGCCATCCGCGCACGATGACCGCTTTGCCGGTCCGCGCAACCGCTTCGATTGCCTCCTCGTTGGTTCTTGTGAGAGCGCCGTACACGAGCTGAACCGATTCGAACGGATCGAGCGTACCAAATCTGCGCATGCTGCGAAACCCGTGTTCCGCGGGATACAGCGGATCTTCTGGCCCCCCGTTTTTGAAGGACAGCCCGATGTGCCGAACTTTGCCGGCTGTCCGCATCTCCTGCATGGTTTGGGTGATTTCGCCCGCTTCCCCGCCCGGGAACGCATCCGAGCTTTGCATATGGAGCTGCCACAGATCGAGGGAGTCGGTCCCGAGCCGCCGGAGGCTTTCGTCGAGGTTGCGCAGCAGGGTGGGGCGGTCGAACCGGTGGGGATGGGTCGAGTAAGGACCGGTACATCCACACTTGGTCGTGAGCAGGAGGCGATGCCTCCGGCCAGGAAGGATCCGACCCAGCAGCGCTTCGCTGTCCGGGTAGCAGGGAGCGGTGTCGACCCAGGTGACACCGCCGTCCAGCGCGGTATCCAGGAGGGATGCGGCCTCGCTTGTCTCCAGATTTCCGATCTCCATGGTGCCCCATCCGATCGGGGAACCTATCAGTCCCGTCGCCCCGAATGCCCTTTTCTCCATGATGTCTTCCTCCCGGATCCCGCACGGCGGCAAGCACTCCGCCGGTGCGTATTTGTCCTTCCATGATACTGCGCCCGTGTGACACACGGGATGGTATCCTATAGACAAAACGGAGGTGGAAGCCGCAATGCCCAAGAACATCGTGATGATCCTGGCCGACCAGATGCACAAATACGCCATGGGATTTATACGTCCCCACATACACACCCCTCATCTTGATCAACTGGCAGAAGAGGGCGTGACTTTTGCCAATTGTTATTCAAATAATCCAGTATGTGGTCCTTTCCGGATCAACCTGTTTTCCGGCATGCTAACGATCTCAACCGGCCTGTATCGCAATGGGGACCCGCTGCCTGACACCGAGTGTATGGCGGACACGTTTAACGCCAATGGATACGAGACCAGTTTTGTCGGGAAGTGGCACATCGGCGGAGAGGGAAACCGCCCGATTCCCCGGGCATTGCGCGGCGGGTTTCAACATTTTGTCGGGTACCAGTGCTACAACGGTTTTTGGGACAACGTGTGTTTTTATGACGAGGAGGACCGTGAAGTCCGGTTCGATCGGCATCGAACCGAGGTGACCACCGACTTGGGTGTCGAGCGTCTCCGGATGTTGGCCGGGAGAGACCGGCCGTTTTTACACGTGGTTTTTTACCAGGCACCACATTATCCGGAACAGCCGATGGACCCCTATTATCAGTTGTATGAAGGACGAGATATGCCACTCCCGCCCAATTACAGGGAGACGGAGCCGTACACCCCGACCTTCAGCCCGCCCAGCCCCCGGCCGTTTGAAAAAGATCCGGACTACCGGCGTTATGGCGGCAATATGCAGGAATACCTGCGTCTATACAACGGAATGGTGAGCCAGATCGACGCGGGGGTCGGGCGCATTCTGGCCGAGATTGACGCCCTTGGGCTGCGTGACGACACACTGGTCCTGTTCTCGGCCGATCACGGGGACATGCAGGGGAGCCACGGGTTGACGAATAAATGTCTGCCTTATGAAGAGTCCTGCGGTATTCCTCTCCTCGCTCGGTTGCCCGGAGGTGTGCAGGGAGCCACGGTTCGGACGTCGGTCTCGGGTGTGGATTTGTATCCGACACTGGTCGAGTACGCGGGGATCAACGCTTCACATGCCAACTCGTGGGAAGGGGAGTCACTGTTGTCATACCTTTCCGGGGAAGCCGGGCCCGGTGCGACACATGGTCCGGTGTATGCGGAAAATTACCTGGGGCAACGGCGGTGGACGATGGTCCGGCAGGGACCCTGGAAACTGGTGGCGGAAAAAGACGGGTGCGTACCCACAGAACTGTTCCATATGGAAGACGACCCCTACGAGCTTGACAACAAGATCGGAGATCCTGCGTGCGCCGGAATCCGGAACGCGTTGACGGAGCTCATCGCCTGTTTTGAGAACCGGGAGCCCAAACCTCGAACGGAGTACCATCATGCGAAACAACCGTAGACCTCCCTGGCTGGATGACCTGTCCGAGATGATTGCCGCGTCCGGCAAAGGGGTGGCTGCGGTTCTGAAAACCCAGGCCATCCTCGCCGCCGTCACATTCGTGCTGTTGTGCATCGGGCTGGCGCTTCTCGACGTCCCGCTGTGGGGTCTGATCGCTGCCGGGATCACACTGTTTGATCTTGTCCCGCTGGTCGGCAGCGGCATGATCATGATTCCCTGGGCCGTCATCACCTTGATCGCGGGCAATCGACAGCAGGCACTGCTGCTGCTGGTAGTCTATGTCGTCATCTTTGTGGTCCGGCAGATTCTGGATCCGGTGCTCAACGGCAAGGCGATCGGTGTGAAGCCGCTCTATACATTGCTGTGCACTGTTTTGGCTACACTTCTGTTCGGCCCCTGGGGACTGGTGCTCGGTTCGGTCGCCGCCATCGTGCTCAAAACCGCGTGGGATATCCGGGTGCGCAGACGGCGTGAAAAGACGATACAGAACAACACCCGGGAAGCGGGGCCCCCTCGAGATCCGGACGATCCGGAAGGAGGAGCACAAGGTCCGGTGTGACAGCGGTAAAAGAAGAACCGCTCCTTGCGGAACGGTTCTGGAGAGGACGTATTTCGTCTGACCTGTTTGAGACCGGGGGTGATATTACTTTTTATCCCAGCCGCTCAGAATTTTGCGAATCCCGTCGGACATGCGGATGTACTTGGCAATTTCTTCGCCGGCATAGCTGGTGCCTTTTTCGGTCAGGGTGTAGTAACGGCGGCGGCGGCGATTGCCGACGAGCACTTCACGGGAGACGACGAGTTCTTCCGCTTCCATTTTGTAGAGCGTTGTGTAAAGGGCGGCTTCCGTGACAGAGAACACATCTGCGCTGCGCTCTGCGATCGTTTTGACGATTTCGTATCCGTACATTTCTTTTTCGGAGAGGATCCGCAGGACGAGGATTTCGGTCAGACCCTTTTTCAAACTGAATACTGTTTCTGCCATGGTGTTCACTCCTTGCTATTTGTGATGTATGTACAGTTAGTATAGCAAAAAACAATGAGATTGCGAGAGGTGGGAACACTTGACTGAAGATATACTTTTCACCTGACAAGCATGAATTGCCTTCTACACAATGCAAAATAATGCCGAAATGTACAAAAGAGAGAGAACGGGCTCAGTTGCAATCGGCTGTATTATGCGAATCGTATATACGACTCGAGATGTGTTAACTGAAAAGAGTGTTATGGTTGTGCAACATGGCAAGAAAGTTTGTGCAATAAGTACAACAGCCTGCGGTTATTTGCGGTTTTGATCCATTTTGAGAGGACAGACGATGCGACTTTTCTATGCGCTGGAATGCAGGCCAGAGGACCGGAAACGGCTCCAACCGATCGTGGATACCGCTTTGGCAGGGGCTCCGGGAGGCAGGCGCGTGCGTCCGGAGAACCTGCACGTCACGCTGATTTTTGTCGGAGAGGTCGACCCAGCGCGTTCGGTTGGACTGCACGACGCGCTGCTTGAAGCGTACCGAAGTGCGCAGTCCGACGTGCCACCCGCCTTTCCGATGCTCCTGGAGTGCGGGAAACCCGGCATGTTCCGACAGGGCAGAGGTGGGGTGTTGTGGCTGGGAGTGGACCCTGCCCCGTCCCTTTTGCGGTTTCACCGGTTGTTGTCGGGCATCCTCGTTCGAGAGGGACTCGTGTCCGGCGTCGGGCGCTCGCTGTTCCCCCACATCACGGTGGCGCGAGACGTGCCGTTCCGGCATATACCGGAAGAGGGAGGCGGGAACCCGGAGGAGCAAGACCCTGTACCGCCCAAGGTGATGCTGCACTTTGAAGGCC
>JAAYKS010000297.1 GCA_012522285.1 Clostridiaceae bacterium
GACCGGGAAAAAAGCCGGTTTGGCGACCGGGTTCTCCCGGGCGGCGACATGTACGACAACCACCGGGAGTTCATTGACTGGGCGGCCACCTATGACGCCGCGGGCCTCGACCAGCGAAGCCGCGCGCGCCACGACCAATGGTCGCATCTCCTGTGCTGTCCGTGTCTTGTTATGGATGGCGCTCGCCCGATGTCCGACCTGATCAAGGAGTTGGAGCCTCATATTCCACGCAAACCCACCCCGGAAACGGGACTCGAGTAAACGGACCTTAATGGCCCGACGGAAAGGCGCAGACAACGCTATGAATAGTAATCGGATCCATCTTTATGAAACACACCTGCACACCGCGGAAGCCAGCGCATGTGCCCGCTGGACCGGTGCGGAGGCGGCGCGCGCCTGCCGGGCGGCCGGATACACGGGCATCGTGGTGACCGACCATTTTGTAGGCGGCAATACCGGGATCGACCGGTCGCTCCCCTGGATCGCCTGGGTGAACGCGTTCGAAAAAGGGTACCTCCATGCAAAACAGGAGGGCGACCGGATCGGACTGCAAGTGTTTTTCGGATGGGAAGCCGGCTATAAGGGGACCGAGTTTCTGGTCTATGGACCGGACGCGGACTGGTTGCGCGCGCATCCCGAGATTCGCGACGCAACCGTGGAAGAGCAGTTCCGGCTGATCCGGGCGGAGAGCGGACTTGTGGTGCACGCACATCCCTTCCGGGAAGAACCCTACATTCCCGCCATCCGGCTGTTCCCGGACCTGGTTGACGCGGTCGAGGTCTGCAACGCGACCCACAGCAGCCCGAAAAGTGTCAGTCACAACCAGCCGTCCTACGACCGGCTGGCATTGGCATACGCACAGCGGCACGGGTTGCCGATGACGGCGGGATCCGACATCCACAGCAGTCTCATGCTGGACGGCGGTATGGCTTTTCATCGCCGGTTGACAGACCTTCAAGACTTGATCCGGGCGATCCGGGAGCGGGAGCCCTGTTTCTTGCTGGATGGGAGCACAGGCAGCTCGCTCTTGTCGGGGGGTCCGGCCGGCATCGAGTAGCAACTGCGGGAAAGGAGTAGGGATCATGCGCGATTTTATCACCCTGCTGGACTATTCACCTGTGGAGCTGACGGCTCTGCTGGATCGTGCGGACGAACTGGCGGCAGCCTGGCATGAGGGGAAGATGCCCCGCAGTCTGGAAGGACGCCAGGTCGGTCTCTGGTTTTACGGCCAGGGGTTCCGCAACCGCGTCGCGTTTGAAATCGGCGCCCGGGCGATGGGTGCTTCGGTGTCCTACATTCCCGGAGAGCTCGGGATTCAGGAGCCGCTCGAGGACATGGGTGGATATCTGGACAACTGGTATGACGTGCTGGTGGCACGTGCCAGGGATCACGACCAGCTGTGTGCGTTGGCGGACGGGATGTCCGTCCCGGTGGTCAATGCCCGGACCGACCGGGGTCATCCCTGTGAAATCCTCGGAGATCTCCAGTACATCCGCCGGTGCCGGGGTACATTGGAAGGTCTCGAAGTGCTCTTTTATGGCGAGGTGACCAACCTGTGTGCGAGCTGGTTCGAGGCGGCCGCCCGGTTTCCGATCCGGGTCACCCAGGTCGCGCCACCCGACTGGCTGGTTACCCCGGAGCGTCTTGTCCAGTACAAGGCGACCGCAGTCGGCGACATCCGAACCCGGGAGGAGGGAAGCGACCTTCTGGACCGTGCGGATGTGCTGTACACCGACTGCTGGCCGCGCACGGCGGAGGAGTCGGAAAAGGCGCGGATTGCAGCCTCTTTCCTGCCCTGCCAGATCACCGCGGAGATGGTGTCCCGCCTGCACGAGGAGGCGTTTTTTCTGCCCTGCCCACCCGTCACGCGGGGGCAGGAGGTGTCCGACGAGGCGATGCAATCCCCGCGGTGCCGGAACCGGGAGGCAAAAGCATTCTTGCTGCACGCACAGAACGCAGTGCTTGAGAAGGTGCTGGCGGCAGGAGAATCTGACGGCCGGAGGTAGATGGATGAGATCGATTCCATATCGCAAAACCGATGCGTTTGTTGAAGGGGCGTCCCTGGGCAATCCGGCTGCCTGTCTTTTCCCGGCACGCGGTCAAGAACCGACTGACGATGAACTGCTGGAGATCGCCCGCCGGCACCGGGGATTTGTATCCGAAGTGGTGTGTTGCACCCTCGCCGAGTCCGGCTCTTACGTGCTGTCGTTCTGGTCGTCGGCCTGTGAGGTCGATTTTTGCGGACACGGCACCATTGCTTGCATGCACAGCCTGATTCGCACAGAGCCCGCGCTGTTCGATTTGCCCGAGATCCGGATCGACACCCGACGCAAGGGCCCGCTGACTGTTTACAACCGCATCCGGACGCAGAACGCGGTCTATGTCTCGGCCCCGCCGGCCCGGCAGATCGAAACCGGTTTGTCTTGTGGGGAGGCCGCCCGTGCCTTGGGTGCCCGGGAAGAAGCACTCGATCCCGCTCTTCCCCTGGGCTGCGTCGATGCGGGCCTCGTCACCTTGTTGGTACCGTTTGCTTCTCTGGAGGATGTGATCCGGCTGCAGCCGGATCAGGACTCGCTGCGGCTCTTTTGCCTCGCACACGGCATCGGGATTGTACTGGCGTTTTCCCTGCTGACCTCCCAATCCGGCCGGCACGCGCACACTCGGGTGTTTGCTCCCCGGTTTGGCTATTTGGAAGACCCTGCGACCGGATCGGGCAACAGTGCGTTCGGGACCTATCTCTGGGAGAACGGCCGGTGGGATGGAAGCGGCATTGCCATCGAACAGGGCGGTGCGGGCACGGTGTACAACATCGTCCGGTTGTCCCGCGAGCAGGGCGATATTTTGTTCGGGGGAGCGGCTGCCGACCGGATCGTAGGCGAATATCTCCTGTAAAAGCCCGGGGATCGGGAGACTACGGCTTCTGTGCAATGCATCACAAGGTGTGACACAATGATATAAAACACATTTGGTGTGCTAGTGGCAGGTCGACTGTGACAAACCAGGGGGCGTGAAATGGCAGACGAAAAAAAGACATCAGGCGTGGAACGCGAAGAGCCCGGCGCGATCCCCGGGACAGGGATCGACTTTCCTTTCGACCGGCTGTTTGACCTCAGCATGGAAATGTTGTGTATCGC
>JAAYKS010000298.1 GCA_012522285.1 Clostridiaceae bacterium
AGCCGTCGCCTGGTTCCAGAAAGCCGCTGCGCAGGGTCACCCTGTCGCACGGAGCATGCTGGCCAAATTGCTGGGGACGGATGACAAGGACGCCAACACCGACGTCGTCCGCGCACTCATGATGAGTATGAGTTTCAGCGAGATGACGGGTGGACGCATGCGTGGTGGCGGCGGCGCATCCGGTGCCGGGCGAGGCTGATCCGCTCTACGCTTCGGCGGCGCGATCGGTTTGCTTTTTAACGCGGCGCGTTATATTCTATGGAAATCCCGCAACCGCTCACAGCAGGAGGGTTTTTCCATGTCCACTTCACGCGCCAGGCTCATCGATGCCCACCGGGTCGTCATCAAGGTGGGCACCACCACCATCACGTACGACAACGGCCGTATGCACCTCACCAACCTGGACCGGCTCTGTCGCGCGATCTCGGATTTGCGCAACCAGGGACGCGAGGTTATCCTCGTCTCGTCCGGCGCCATCGCGATGGGCATGGGCAAGCTTCGGCTGTCCCGCAAGCCCGCTTCGGTCCGCGACAAGCAAGCGATCGCCGCGGTCGGTCAATGTGAGCTGATGAACATCTACAGCAAACTGTTCGGAGAGTACGGATATGTCACCGCCCAGATTTTACTGACCCGGGACGACATCGAGGACGAACTGACACGCAAGAACGCCATCAACACATTTGAAGCGTTAATGGAAAAAGAAGTCATCCCGATCGTCAACGAAAACGACTCGGTTTCGACCCATGAAATTCTTCACAACGGCACCTTCGGGGACAACGACTCGCTGTCCGCGATCGTGGCCGACCTGATCGGCGCGGATCTTCTGATCCTGCTGTCCGACATCGACGGGCTCTATGACTGTGATCCCCGCAAAGAGGAAAAAGCATGTCTCGTCCCCTATGTCGAAGAAGTGACGGACGATATCAGCCGGATGGCCGGCGGCACCAGCTCCGCGCGCGGTACCGGCGGCATGGCGACCAAAATTGAAGCCGCCCGGATCGCAACACGTGCGGGGATCGATATGGTGATTGCCAACGGGGCTTCCGCCGATGTCATCGGTCGCGTCGTGGCGGGGGCGGAAGTCGGGACCATGTTTGCGGCACAACAGCGCAGCTAATAGGTCACTTTTGACATTGGACTACAAATAACAACAGCGAAATGAATGAAGAACACGCGCAGAGACAGCCGGTCTCCGCGCGTGTTTTGTAGATTTAGGGTGAGATTCGACACCAGCTCATCCAGCGGGAGGAGGCCCCGGCGGTGGTGGTGCCGACGTGACAATGGGAGCCGGTGTGGCGTTGGGATCGATCGGCGCGGTTGGCGCGGTCGGATCGGTCGGCATCGGTGTCGGTGTCGGTTTGGGGGCGTGTACCGTACAGGACTGGCTCGGGATCAAGTGGCTGCCCGCGACGAAGTACTCGGTGATTACGTCCGGGCACTGGCCCTCAACTGGTAGCAGACCCGACGTGCGACAGATCTTGATCCCCCTGATTGAGGAGGGGCGATCGAACTCTTTTGGCGTTAGATCGGCGTGGAATTGGTTCATGGCGTCGAACCAGATGTCGAATGGAGATGCGTGATCCGTTGAGGGGACGGCGATGGTAGTAAGCAGGTTGTCATAGCCATACCAAACAGCTCCGGTGTAGTACGGTGTGTACCCGACCATCCATCGATCCACGTTTTCGTCCGAAGTACCAGATTTTCCGGTTGCCTTGATGTATTGATCAGATGCGTTGATGATTCGGTACTGGCCTCCGTATGATTCCACGGTTTCCACCAGCATGTCTGTCATCATAAAAGCTGTTTCGGGTTTAAAGACCGATATAAATTCCGGAGACTTGTTGTCCAACAGCACACCTTCGTCCGGATGGATGACCTCGGTATAGGCGTACGGTTTTGTATACAAGCCATTGTTGGCCAGCGCGGCATAGCCCCCGGCCATCTCGAGGGGTGACATGCCCTGGTTAAATCCACCCATCGAAATCGACACATAATTTTCGGACATCCGGTCCATGCCAAGGCGGTTGAGGTAATAAAGTGAGTTCTGACCGCCCAGGATCTCTTTCCAGACACGCGCTGCAACAGTGTTGGTGGAGTAAATCAATGCTTGTCGCACTGTGAGATTTCCTAAATAACGGCGGATGACGTTCAGGGGATAGGGGGTTCCCGGTTTGTCCGGATTGAGATAGAGGATCTTGTCTTCGATCACAGTGGCACCGGTGATGTACCCCAGATCGATCGTAGGACCATATACTCCAATCGGCTTGATGGCCGATCCGGGCTGGCGCTCGATGTCGGTCGCGCGGTTGAAGGCCCGGCTCACGGTTTTTTCACCATATCCACCATACATGGCTTTGATTTGACCTGTGTGCTGATCGATGATCACCATACCAGCTTGCGCATGTTCGGGATAGTCCGCTACCAAATCTTTGTCGCGTACAAACAGCGACTCGGTGTTGAACGTTCTATCGACCGCTTGCTGTACCGCCGGGTCCATGGTGGTCATCACGCTGAGCCCGCCATTATAGAGAACGGACTCGGCCAGGGCGAGGCTCCAACCACGCTTCGCCGCCAAGTCGTCGACCACGGTCTTAATGACATAGTCGGTGAAATAAGTGGTGATTTTGGTAGCGGAGGTTTCCTCGGATTCCTGGATGATGTGCAACTCGGTGTTGAGGGCTTCGTCATATTGTGCCTGGGTGATGCGTTTGAGTTCCAGCATCTTGCCCAGCACGATCCGCTGTCGACGCATGGCGTTGCGCAATCCGGATTCCGTCAGTGGATTGAAATAGGAAGGGGATTTGGGCACCCCGGCGAGGAATGCGCTTTCCGCAAGCGTCAGTTCGGAGGCGGGTTTTCCGAAATACGCCTTGGAAGCGGACTGGACCCCGACATAACTGTTGGCCATCGGTACCAGGTTGAGGTACAGCTCCATGATCTCATGCTTGGAAAAACGGGTTTCCATATTGATTGCTTTGGCCCATTCTCCGATCTTGCGCTGGGCCGAGACTTCGTCCGACCCAGTGATCATCTTGACGGTCTGCTGCGTGATCGTAGACCCCCCGTGGGTTGAGGATCCCCCGCCGACCAGTGCGCTCAGGATCGCGCTTCCGATCCGTTTGGGGTCAATCCCGATGTGCTCTTCAAACCTCTCGTCCTCGATCGCTATAAAGGCGTCGTCGATGTAAGTGTCCTTGATATCCGCATAGGTGATCTGCTCCCGGTTGATGTTGTCACTTCCGGTCAGCGTGATCATGAGATTGCCATTGGCGTCGTAGATTTTGGTAGACTGGATATCGTCAGACTGGTAGATCGCATCCAGAGAGACCGGTTTGGCGGTCTGGATATAGCCGAAGAGGATGCCGCCCCCGATCCCGCCGAATAAGAACACAACCACAAGCAGAACTGCAAGCACCAGCTTGACAGCTCTCGCAATTCCGATCCAACCGGAACGGGCTACCGACTCGGACGCGAGCGAACGGGACGGCTTTCCCTTGACTTGGCGCATCAATTCTTTGCGGACGACGTTGTTGGTCTTTTCGGCGCGATACTGGCCGTAGGCGTTGTCATACTGGCGATATCGCGTGGCAACCCGCCCGGACTCGGGGACGCGCTTTTTAACGGACATTGGTTGTAATCCCCCCGGGGTCAAAAGTAGCTATAATATATCACAAATCACAAATCGAGGTGTAACATGACGGAAGAGACCGGAAAGCCCTGCCAGATCGATATTACGGGAATGACACACGACGGACGCGGGGTGGGCAGAACGCCTGACGGGGTCGCCGTGTTTGTTCCAGGCCTGCTTCCGGGCGACCGTGCGCTGGTGTGGATCGTCCGCACGCATACCTCCTATGCCGAAGGTGCGACGGTTACTCTCGAGGAACCCTCTCCCGACCGGATCGAGCCGTTCTGTCCGGACTTCAGTCGATGCGGCGGCTGTTCAATGCAGCACATGGCTTACCCTGCGCAACTCGTCTGGAAACGCAAACTCGTAGTGGACGCGCTAACCCGGATCGGCAAGGTGACGGATGCGGAATCTCTGACACAGCCGACCCTTGGAATGGCACATCCGATGTTTTCACGCTACAAAGTCTCCCTGCCGGTCCGTCCGGAGGGCATCGGATTTTTCGCCCGTTCGTCCCACCGCGTGATCCCCTTCTCCGACTGTCAGATCCAGCATCCCGCTGGCCCCGCGGTTCGTACAGCGGTCTTGGCATGGATGGAACGCGAGGAGATCCCAGCCTATGACGATACCGACCGGGCTGGGTTGGTGCGGCATCTGGTTGTGCGTACCGGCCACCTCTCCGGCGAAGTCCAGGTCACGTTGGTCCTCGCTTGTGCGGATCTGGATGACGGGGACGGCACACCGGTGCTTGCGGGATTGCCGGGACTCGCGACCGAAATGGAGCAGGCGTTGGCAGATGTCGGGGCTCACTTGTCCGGTCTGATGCTCAACGCGCAACCCGAGCCCGGGACACGCATCCTGGGAGACACCTGGCTGTGTGTTCATGGTAGTGAAGAGATCGATGAAACGCTGGACGGGCTGGTATTCCGGCTGTCGCCCGCATCCTTTTTCCAGGTGAATCCTGTGCAGGCCGAGGTGCTGTACCAAACTGCTGCGGAGTGGGCGGTCGCCGACGGGATCGACACGGTATACGACCTGTACTGCGGGACCGGGACGATCTCCTGTTATCTGGCTCGTCGAGCAACTCGTGTGGTCGGGATCGAGATCGAGCCGTCTGCGATCCGGGACGCAATCGAGAATGCGATGCGCAACGGACTCTCGGACCGGGTACGGTTTGTGGAGGGGCGTGCGGAACAGGAACTGGAGGCGCTATTGGAGGAATCAGGCATCGAAGCTGCCAACGTATCGGTGGTACTCGATCCGCCTCGCCGGGGATGTGATCCCCGATTGCTCGACACGTTGGCACGGGTGCACCCGGAACGGATCGTCTATGTCTCCTGTGACCCTTCGACCTTAGCTCGCGACCTCCGGAGGCTGACGGAAGCCGGTTACCGCGTGGAGCAGATCCAACCGGTCGACATGTTCCCCTGGACGGAGCACGTGGAGAGTGTGGTATTGATGTCGCGGAGCGAGGCTGGAAAGATTTAAATAGGTAATAATCGCGCATTTGGATGCAAACTCGCAAATGAGCGAATTAATTATATATACAATAAATACTATAAGCCCATTTTGCATTTTACTTG
>JAAYKS010000299.1 GCA_012522285.1 Clostridiaceae bacterium
GCGCTGCCCATGTGGCTGGTCCGGCGGGAGGCCGCGGCCGGGCGCACCGTGGACGCTTCCACCGACGGGGAGACCATCCGCGGGTATCTGGCGGAATGCTGGGAAGACGCACAGGGGGTGTTCGCGGTCGGTCAGTACCGGTTCCGCTGGGAAGAGAACGCCGAGCCTTCCGATGTGCCGTACTACATCTCGCGATATGACGGAAAGTTGCGGGAGAGCCGGTTTTCCGACTCCGTGGGCAATGGCATCCAGTTGGAGTGGTCTGTGAATCTGTGGGATCGACACGCGCCGGAAGGACCCGACGAGGGCCGGTACGCGGCGCTGATCAGCTTGGCGGCAAATGCGGATCTGACAGAGGCCGATCGGGAGCAGCTGACCGGAACGATCCCGTTTTCCATTGCCACTCCGTCCTTTGCGGCCGCCTTTGTGTGCGACCTCGACACCCGTGAGATCCGGATCCCGGCGGACGTCACAGGATACACTTTCACTGCTCCGGAGGTCTCGGCCGTGTTAGACCATGAACCTTCCGGGGACACAGGTCCGGCGGTTCTCAAGATCATCGTGGGGTTTGACGGACCTCCGATGGAAGAAGGGGAGATCATCTGCACGGTGGACGGCGTTACCGGAGAGATGGAGAAAGCCCACCGCGAAGAGTGATTGTGCCTTTCGCCCACAATGGTACGATGGATAAAGCGGAAGGGACATAGAACCCGGCATCCATCCGGCAACGGCGAGAAGACACGGAGGTCACGATGCGGTCAGAACAGGAAATGATGGACTTGATTCTGGGTACAGCCCGGGCGGACGAGCGGATCCGCGCGGTGCTGCTGGTCGGATCGCGCGCGAACCCCGCGGTGCCAAAGGACGTGTACCAGGATTACGACATCACCTATTTCGTATCCGACATGCAGCCCTTCTACAACAATCCCGCGTGGGTGGTGGAAAAGTTTGGCGAGCCCCTGATCATGCAGATGCCGCAGGCCATGCGGTATCCGGATCCCGGCGTGCACTTCAACTACATGATGATCTACCCGGACGGCAACCGGCTGGACCTGACCTTTGATGTGGATTTCGCCCGTAACGTCGAGGGTGGCGAACCCGCCGTCGTCTTGCTGGACAAAGACAACGGCCACGGCATGGTGACACCCCTGCCGCCGCCGAGCGACGCGAAATGGCATATCCAGCCACCTTCGCCGCTTTTCTATTACTCCTGTTGCAACAACTTCTGGTGGTGCCTCAACAATGTGGCCAAAGGGATTGCGCGGGACGAGCTCGCCTATGTCATGCACATGCTCAATGAGGTAGTGCGTGCCGAGCTGCACTGCATGCTCGACTGGACCATCGGCATCCGGTACGACTTCCGGATCTCCGCGGGCAAGGACGGCAAATACTACCGGAAGCTCCTGCCGCCGGAGTTGTATGCGCAGTACGCCGCCACCTATTCCGGCAGCGCGCCCGCTGAGATATGGGCCGCGGTGGACACGATGTGCGATTTGTTTCACACGCTGGCAACGGCGGTCGCGGCCCATTTTGGCTTTACGTACCGGCAGCACGAAGAGGACGGGATGCGGACCTACCTGGCCATGGTGAAAGAGAATCGCCTGCTTACATGAGAATTCGCGTTTTTTTGCTTGACAATAGTACTATATAGGACTATCCTCTCAAGTACGGAGGTACACACAGCCATGGAAAAAACCGACGGCGGATTCCTGATCTCACAGATCAAGCAGCTCCA
>JAAYKS010000300.1 GCA_012522285.1 Clostridiaceae bacterium
CGGTTGTATAATTCTGTCACTACGAATCCCGGACGTATCTCTCGCACATACCTCGGTGGCCTAATGGATAAGGCGACAGTTTCCGGAGCTGTTGATACGGGTTCGATTCCTGTCCGAGGTGCCAGCGGCAAGGCGCCGTACAATCCGCGTTTCCGGTTGATCCGGGAGCGCGGTTTGTTTTACAACGGGAGAGACCTATGACCGATCACCCGTACAACGAAATGCCCCGGTCCGATGACAACCAGTCCCTGTTCCGCCCGGTCGCGGTCGGCGGCAGAGGGTTGCCCGGCAACCTCGCGCTGGCTCCGATGGCTGGCGCGACCGACGGGGTGTTTCGCGCGATCTGCAGAGAGCAGGGGGCTTCGCTGACCTGTACCGAGCTGGTGAGCGCGCGCGGGATCCGCCACGATCCCGGATGGGCCCGCTCCTGGCGGTATCTGGCAATCACCCCCGCGGAACAACCCGTTGCGATTCAGCTGTTCGGCGCAGACCCGGACGACTTTGACTACGCGGTGCGTGCGGTCCTGGAACACCCGGTACTGTCTTCGGCCTTTGCCATCGATATCAACATGGTATGTCCGGTTCCCAAAGTGGTCGGAACCGGTGCCGGCTCCGCGCTGATGCGCGACCTTCCGCTCGCCGCGCGGGTCATCCGCTCGGCGGTTGCGGCAGCTTCCGGATACGAGGTGCCGGTCACGGTGAAGTTTCGTACCGGTTGGGACGCGGCCACTGCGGACACACCGGCGTTTGCGCGCATGGCGGAGCAGAGCGGTGCCGCGATGCTGATGGTTCATGCGCGCACCCGCGATATGATGTACGCCGGACAGGCAGACTGGTCGGTGATTGCCCGTGTCAAAGCAGCCGTCTCCGTGCCGGTATTCGGCAACGGGGACGTGCGGGACGGTCCCTCGGCGGTTGCGATGCTGCGGGAGACCGGTGCGGATGGAGCTGCAATCGGGCGCGGCGCGCTCGGCAACCCCTGGGTCTTTGCCCATGCGGCCGCAGCGCTCCGGGGGGAGGCACCGCTTCCCCCGCCGGATGTGGCGGCGAGAGCGCAAACCGCGCTGCGGGAAGTCCGCGAACGGGCCGCGAACCTGGGGGAAGCGCGTGGGGTCCGTGAATCCAGGAAATCTTTGTTGTGGTACCTGCACGGTACGCCTCGCGCGGCGGAAACCCGCCGCCGTGCCGCGGTCGTCGAAAGTCTCAAAGAGGTCGAACGGCTGCTGGCAGATTGGGAATCTTCCTTTTTCGACAAAAATGGGGCTGTACATTTTACATAGTGCACAAGGAACCCGTGTGGAAACGGCCAAAATGCAATAGTATAATGGAATGACTTGGCGCAAGGCGCCAAAAAAGTACCTCAAGGGGGTCCCGCTACATGAAAGAGTATCCTGCTTCCCGTATCCGCAATATTGTCCTGCTGGGACATGGCGGGTCGGGCAAGACCGTCCTGGCCGAGGCCGTCTTGTACAACGCAAAGGCTATTGACCGGTTGGGCAAACCGGCGGACGGCAACACGACGATGGATTTTGATCCCGAAGAGATCCGCCGCCAGGTTTCGATCAACACAGCACTCGCGGCCTGCGAGTGGAAAGACACCAAACTCAACCTCATCGACACACCCGGTGACTTTGACTTTGTGGGAGAAGTCATGCAGGGGATGCGTGTGGCCGATTCCGCGGTCGTCGTGGTCGCCGCCAAAGACGGGGTGGCTGTGGGGACCGAAAAGGCGGTCCGCGCCTGCAAAAAGGCCGGCAAGCCGATTTTCTTCTACGTCAGCCGGATGGACGAGGCCAACGCGGACTTTGGCAAAACCCTGGAGCAGCTCCGCGAGTTTTTCGGAGCGTCCGTGACACCGTTTATGCTGCCGATCGTGGAGAACGGAACCATGACGGGCTTTGTGGATGTCATTGGTAAGAAAGCCTATACCCTTGCCGCCAACGGCGATTATAAAGAATGCACGATGCCCGCGGCGATGGCGGACGAAGTAGAGTCGCTCCAGGAGAGCATCCTCGAACACGCAGCCGAGAGCGACGAAGCCCTGATGGAAAAATACTTCGGAGGCGAAACCTTCACGGAGGAAGAACTCGCGGCAGGTCTGCGTGCGAGCGTCACCGCGGGGACATTGGCACCCGTGTTTGTGGGATCTCCGGCCTCCAACTGGGCGGTCCGTTTCGCTATGGACGAGTTGTGCGCCTATGCCCCGTCCGCAGAAGCCGCAGGTGCCGATAAGGGCAAGAGCCCGGACGGGGTTCCTGTCGAAATCCTGCCGGACGCGGACGCTCCGCTTTCTGCTTTTGTGTTCAAGACCATCGCCGATCCGTTTGTCGGACGAATCTCTCTGTTCCGCGTCTACTCCGGCACGATGAAAGCCAACTCCTCGGTGTACAACCCGCTCAAGGAGAAAGACGAGCGGATCGCGAGTCTCGCGGTCATGGTCGGTAAAAAGCAGGTCCCCGCAGAAAAGATTGTAGCCGGCGACATCGGCGCGGTGACCAAACTGGTCGCGACCGCCACCAACGACACCTTGTGCGACCGATCCCGTCCGGTGGTGCTCGACCCGATCGATTTTCCCGTCCCCTGCCTTTCGATGGCAATTCTGGCCAAGGCTAAAGGCGAAGACGAAAAGATCATGTCCGGTCTGCAAAAACTGCGCGACGAGGATCCGACGTTCCATGTCCACGCAGACCCCGAAACCCACCAGATCGTGCTCTCCGGGATGGGCGAGCAGCATCTCGACGTGCTGCGCACCAAGCTCAAGACCAAATTCAACACCGATTCCGCGCTGGAGGAGCCCGAGGTTCCCTACCGTGAGACCATCCGTAAGAAGGTGCGCGTCCAGGGCAAACACAAAAAGCAATCCGGCGGTCACGGCCAGTATGGCGATGTCTGGGTCGAGTTCGAGCCGGGCGAGACCGAATCGCTGACTTTCGAAGAAAAGATTTTCGGCGGATCAGTGCCCAAGCAGTATCACCCTGCGGTGGAAAAAGGACTGCAGGAGGCGATCCACAAGGGGGTCCTCGCCGGATACCCGGTCGTCCATCTCAAGGCGACGTTGGTCGACGGTTCCTAACACGATGTCGACTCGTCGGAAATGGCTTTCAAAATCGCGGCCAGCCTGGCGTTTAAAGCCGGTATGGCGCAGGCCACTCCGATCCTACTCGAGCCCATCTCGCACGTGGAAATCACGATCCCCGACGCGTTTTTGGGGGACATCATGGGCGACCTCAACAAGCGTCGCGGCCGCATCATCGGCATCAACCCCAACGACGAGGGCGAGCAGGTGGTCACCGCCGAAGCCCCGACCTCCGAGATGGCCAAGTATGCCACCGATCTCAAGTCGATGACCCAGGGTCGCGGATCTTACGTGATCGGATTTGCGCGGTACGACCCCGCACCGCAGATCATCATGGACAAGGTCATCGCCGCCGCCAAAGCGCGCGCGGCCGAGGAGAACTGACCACCCGCACCAGCTCGTACACGGAGGAGGCCTGCC
>JAAYKS010000301.1 GCA_012522285.1 Clostridiaceae bacterium
ATCGCGAGCCAGGTTTTCAGGGAACGCCCTTTTCTTTTGGCATGCAGACGGCCATCGCCGCCCTTGCGTGAGGCCAATCGGTTTTTCCGTTCCTGGCGCCGGGCTTCCGCCGTCCAGGACTTGCCGTTCCGCTCTGGTTTTTCCATACCACTCCACCCCGACCTTTTGGCGTTTTGTACAGTTTCTCAACGTGTTTTTTGCACACGCTACCGTATTATACATGGACATGCCGGATACATCAATCGCCGCTCTTGCGCTGCTTTTTTCTGGATGGGGACAGATATCCGAGTTCGGCTGCGCGCGTGTAGAAGCTGGTCGGTCGCAATCCCGCGGCTTCCGCGGCTTCCCTGCCGGTCATTATCCCATCCGACCATGCGCGACAGATGTCCCTGAATTGAGGCGGCACCGCAACCGGGGGACGCCCGATGCGCCGCCCTTTTTGCCTTGCGCGTCGAATCCCCTCCCGCCGGTCGCGGGAAGCGCGCTCGCTTTCGGCTCTCGCCAGGGTGCGCGCGAGGCGCAGGGCAGATCGGCCGGACGGAGAGCGCGTATCGATGCCTTCGTCGAGTAATACCAGTTCGGCTCCGGACGCTTCGATGCGGTCCGCCACCGCGGCAAGATCGCGCGCACCGGAGCAGATGCGGTCCGCGGACGCGGTATAGACGACATCCCGGAGACGCAGTTGATCCAGCATACGGTCCCGTTTGTCCCAGACCACTTGACCGCCGAGACCATTGCCGGACTCGGAGGGATATTCCACAAGGATCCGATCAAATCCGCCGATCCCGTCCAGCAACAGCGCCTGGCGGCTGATGTCCGTATCGCCAGGATCCAGTCGGATGTAGCCGATCCGGGTTCCCGAGTCGACGGGGTGGTCCGCCTGGCCCTCCGGATCAGTCGTCGGCGTCATTCGATTCCTCTTTGGCCTTTGACGCATGCGGCCGAACCGTCACGAGAATTTTGGAGACGCGGCGGTCATCCATTTCGAGCACTTTAAAGCAGAGATTGGCATAACGCGCTTCCGGCTGTTCCCCTTCGTCGGGGATGCGGTCGAGTAACCCGACAACCATTCCCGCCAATGTGTCATAGTCGTCTTCCGGCATCGCCACGCCGACTGCGGCAACGACATCGTCCAGGGCGGTTTGCCCGTCGATCACGAAATTCGTTTCATCGCGACGCACGATTTCGGCTTCTTCCTCGTCGTACTCGTCCTGCAGGTTGCCCACGATCTCTTCGATGATGTCCTCCAGCGTGACGATGCCCGCCGTTCCGCCGTACTCGTCGATGACAACCGCCATCTGTGTGTGGTCGCGCTGCATTTCACGGAACAGAGAGTCCACTTGCTTGGTTTCCGGAACAAAAGTGGCCGGCCGCAGCATGTCCCGGAGGGAAAACGGTCTTCTGAGTTCTTCCGCGGCGATGATCAACAGATCCTTGATATGCAAAATGCCGACAATGTTGTCGATGTTCTCTTCATAGACCGGGATGCGCGTGTACTTCTCCCGGACCGCAACTTCGACGACTTCCGCAAAACCCGCCTCCACATCCAGTGATGCGATGTTGGTACGGTGGGTCATAATCTCGGATACTTCTTTATCGTTGAAGTCGAAGATGTTCTCGATCATTTCCTTTTCGGCCTGATGGATGACACCGCTTTCGCGTCCGACATCCACCATGATCCGGATTTCTTCTTCCGTCACCGAGCGTTCGTTTTTCGCGGGGTTCACACCGAGCACTTTGAGCATCAGGTTGGTCGTTCCGGAGAGCAGGATGATAAACGGTTTCAAAACGACTCCGACCGCCGCAATCACGCCGGACACCGATCGTGCGATCTTTTCCGGATTGCTCTGCGCGATGCGTTTGGGTACCAGTTCGCCCATGGTAAGGGAGAAGAACGACAAGATCAGGGTGATGGTCACCACCGAAATTGTGTACACCGCGGGAAATCGTCCGGCCGGATCGAGCAGCAGCGAGAGTCGACCTGCGAACTTATCCGCGGCAAAGGCGCTGGACAGGAAGCCGGCCAGGGTCACGCCGACCTGGATGGTCGCCAGAAAGCTGGATGGGTTTTCAATAAGTCGGAGCAGGCGCGCGGCGAGCTTGTCCCCTTCCTCTGCCTGTTTCCTGACTAGATTGTCATTCAGGCTGATGATGGCGATTTCGGATGCCGAGAAGAATGCATTGATGAAAATGAGGATGAAAATGATCAGAACATCCCAAAAGGGCGAGGCCGTGCTGCCGGTCGGCGCGCCGATTGAGGTGAGGATGCGTATCATAGTGTCACTGTCGTCCACAGGTGTCTCCTTTGTATGCCGGTTGAATCGGGATGGTCAAAGGGGTGATGAAACCCCGCTAAACGCAAAACAACCCCTGGCAGGCGGCAAAAAAACCGCCTCGCGGGGATGCGAGGTCATGCGGGCTGTGGATTTTACAGCAGAAGACGGTAATATTCCGGATTCTGTGGGGCGGGACAGTCCGTTTTCGGTCCTTATCTGGGTCTGGACTGCTGTCCAAAGTCTTATCTCCTCCATTGTTCGTGTACAGGTGGTATTATAGCATTACATTTTTCATTATGCGCGCGCATCTGTCAACCTTTTGCGGTGCGCGTCTCCTGTATCAATGCGACGAGGTCTGGTGGATGGAGATCAATCTGACAACCTATCCCCATGAAGAGGCCCTCTGCGAGGCGGTTCCCCTGTCTCCTGACAGTTTCCTGGAGATGCCTCCGGAACCCTCGCCCGGCAAAGAGAACAAGGGTCGTGTGAACTGGTTCGACTTTTCCGGTACGCTGGATCCTGCGGTTGCCAGGCGGTTGACGGAAAGCTGGAAACTTCATTCCCTTGCCGTCGGTGCGGCAGCCGCAACGACTCGGAGTTCGCGCCTGCAGGAGTATGCGGACCATCTGCTGCTGGGGTTGGATGCGCTGGCATCGTTTCGGGATGCGGTACCCGACTTTCGACGGATCTGGGTGCTGACGGGGCCCGGGTTTTTCATGACGTTCCATGAGTCGGAGGAACCGCTGATCGATGTGGTCCGCCAGCGGGTAAATGGACGAATCCCCCCGCATACGGGACCCGGGTACCTGCTTTACGAGTTGGCAGATGCGTTGCTGGAGGGGTACTACGATGCAGTCGAATCGCTTTCCGAGCAGATCGATCTCCTGGACGACCGGATCACCGAGCGCGCATGGAAGAGCCGGAAAAATCCGGAAGGCAATGATTTGTCTGCCGTGAAGCGACGGCTGCTGGCGCTCCATCGTGCACTGTCCCCCCTCCGGGACTCTCTGCAGTCTTTCCGCCATACGGACGAAGGCGTCATACAAGAGGCCGACCGGGCCTATCTCAGGCATGCGGCCGACCAGGCCCAGTCCATCGTGGACAACATTTCCGTCGCGCGAGAAATTCTGGTCGGCATCAACGACGCCCTGGTATCCGCGGCCGGAAAGCGGATGAATGAAGTCATGACGTTTCTGACGGTTTTTACAACTTTTTTCATCCCGATCAATTTCATTGCCAGCTTGTACGGCATGAATCTCATCATTCCGGAATTCGGATGGAAAGCCGCCTATCCGGTAGTGATCGGTCTGATGCTGTCCATCGTACTTGCCATGTATGTCTGGTTCCGTCGCAAAGGGTGGTTGTGATCGTGGTAAAGCATAGTCATAAGGACATTTTGCTTCGATGTGCGGGTCTGGTGCTGCTGGTCGGCGTTGTCTCCTATGCAGCCGTTTCTGCCACTGGCGTGCGAGTGGGAGACTACCCAGGCGGGAATCCGGAACCGGGCGGTGTTCCACGGCACTCCAAAGCCGTCTACATTCTGCCCGGCATCTGCGGCAGCGATCTCTATGCCGAGGACGCGCTGTCGGCGGCGGAGCTGTTGTCCCGTGCGCCTGAACTGGCAGGGTATGTAGACGAAACCTACCACACCGACAAAGGGGAAAGTCTTTGGATCCCCCAGAACATTCATCCCTTTTCCGCGATGGCCATGCTCGCCTGCGACGAACAAGGTGTACCTCTCATGCCGACGACCACCGAGTCCGATCCCACCACCTACGGTCCGCTCGGGATCTACCAGTATCTGGTTTTGCGTCTGGAAGCGCGACTGGGCGACACGTATGATGTCCGATTTTTCCCGTATGACTGGCGGTTGAGTTCCCGCACCAACGCGGAAGCACTCCAGGCGTCGATCGCACAATCCGGGTATGAAAGTGTATCCCTGGTCGCGCACAGCATGGGCGGGCTGGTGGCCTCCTCCTATTTAGCCATGTCTCCTGATAATCGGGAACGCGTCGACCGGGCGGTCTTTGTCGCGGTCCCCTTTTTAGGCACGCCGAAAGCACTCTATGCAGCGGAGACCGGCAATTTCTTCAACATGCAGATCATGCGCGGCATGGAACTGCAGGAACTCAGTCTGGCCGCTTCCCATTTCCGTTCCGTTGCGGAACTCCTGCCGACACGGGAGGCGTTTACGTATATGGAAAGCGGGTATGTGGAAGCCGGCGGACAGCGCCTGGCCGGATACGAGGCGACGATGCGTCAACTCGCTTCCCTCGGGGATTGTGCCGTCGACCTCTCTTTCCGCCCCGACGCAGAGGCCTTCCACCAGTCGCTGATTCTGGCCGACGGCACACACGCTGCCGCGTCGGTGGATTCCGTTTTTCTGTGTGGTGTGGGGAAGGAACTGATTCAAACGGTCTCTTATGACCGTCACGGCGCCTTGGAAGGGGCAGCGTTCGGCGGATCCGGAGATGCGACCGTCCCGGTTTGGAGCGCCTCGATGGGGATCAGTGCCACAGGCTCGAATGAATACGGGTTGGATCCGACACGCGTATTTTACAAGAATGTCTCCCATTTCGGATTTACGTTGGACGCAGATACTGCCAGCTTTATCGCAGCCTTTGTCCGCGACGGCGACATGCCGGCGGATACGACCGGATTCTCTCTCGACGCGGCACAGGCTACCGCGACCGAAGACGCTTCGTTGGCAAGGTTGACGGACCAGGTCCAAAACGGGATGTTCGCGCTATATCTTCGCTCCTTTGCAGACCGTCTCGCGGCCAACATCTTTCGCTGACCGCTCTGAAATGGTTACACACAAAAGGCCTGCCTCTCAGCGGCTGTGTTTTAGCGATTCATAGACCTGGATGAGGTTAACAATGAACAAAATAACAAAACGCATTTTAGAGAAGATTGGGCAACCAGCGCTGCTTGAACAACTGTCTGGACTGTCTCCGTCTGATCTTAACTCTTTATTCCTCGAGATCAACAAAGCACAGACAAATAAACTTACGCCAGCTGACGTACTCAAAAGCTATCGAAAAAATCGCTTTGTAGTCCCCAGTGCGCTTGACCCTGTACGGTTTTATCAGCTTGAAGCGGATATGACACGCGCGGCGAGAGCGGACGGCATAATGCCGGTGTTGCTCTCCCCTGTTGCCCCACTTGGAAGCTGTTCCGTTTTTGGTTGTGTCGATCAAAACAATGTCATGGCTGCAACAAGAGGCTGTGAAGTTCTTTCAGACACGAGCAATGTGCTTGCCATCTATTTAGCCGCAAAAATAGGAAGCGGCGAAATTGACAACAGCAATGGCGTACATGTCTGCGCTTTGAATCGATTGATCAGAACGCAGGCCTTTGAGGGAGCCGGACGATTTGCCCACTTTGGCGTGTTTTGCATCGTTTCTTCTGGAAAGGACACCGGGTCTTATTCTTGTGAGGTGGACCTGCTCACAAAGCAACTGTCCTTTTACCGCCAATTTTTCAAAACCGGATATGATGCAGACATGACGATTGTTTTAAAAAAACGCAGTGGATATACCGATACGGACGGCTTTTTCGCAAAAATGTTGCAACTGATGCAACGGCAGCTTCCTCATGTTCCGATTACAACTGACGATAGCAATACAGATAACAACTATTACAAGGGTGTTAATTTTAAGATATATATGCACACAAAAACCGGGGCTATTGAAGTAGGCGATGGTGGCTTTACTGATTGGACACAAAAAAT
>JAAYKS010000302.1 GCA_012522285.1 Clostridiaceae bacterium
GCAACCATCCGAGCCTTTTGATGTGGAGCATTGGAAACGAGATCTATGACACGCACGCGGATGAACGCGGACAGGCGATCACCCGCCGGCTGATGGACCTGGTCCGGGAACACGACCCGCGCGGCAATGCTCCGGTCACAATCGGATCCAACTACATGCCGTGGGAGAATGCCCAGCGGTGTGCGGACATCGTCAAACTGGCCGGCTACAACTATGCGGAGCGTCTGTACGAGCAGCACCATCTGGAACATCCGGACTGGATTCTATACGGCAGCGAGACCGCTTCGATCGTCCAGAGCCGCGGAATCTATCACTTTCCCTTTTCGAAATCCATCCTCGCGGACGATGACGAGCAATGCTCCTCGCTGGGCAACTCCCCGGTCAGTTATGGGGCCAAGGCGGCTGAGCATTGTGTCTTGACTGAGCGTGACACCCCCTTTTCGCTCGGCCAGTTTCTGTGGACCGGATTTGACTACATCGGAGAACCGACCCCCTACCACACCAAGAATTCGTACTATGGCCAGATCGATACCGCGACCTTTCCCAAGGACGCTTATTATTTCTATCAGTCCGCCTGGACCGACGTGCAAACCCGTCCGATGATCCACATCCTTCCACACTGGGACTGGAACCCGGGACAGCTCATCGACGTCCGGGTGTTTTCCAATGCCCCGCGGATCGAGCTCCGGCTCGACGGCGAGGTGGTCGGGGCGTTCGATATCGATCATGTTCACGGCACTCAGTTGGCAGGGCACTGGCGCATTCCTTTCCGCCCGGGAACACTCGAGGCGTTTGCCTGCGACAAAGAGGGCAGGGTGGTCGCGACATGTGTCCGCCGTTCCTTCGGTGAATCCTATGCCTTGCGACTCCGGCCGGATAAGACCGATCTGTGTGCGGACGGGACCGACCTCGTATTTGTGGAGATCACCACAGACGATAGAGAGGGAAACCCTGTCGACAACGCAGGCAACCGCGTGGACATCCGTGTGACCGGTGCCGGGCGGCTGGTGGGTCTGGACAACGGGGACAGCACCGACTATGACCCCTATAAAGGAACCAGCCGCCGGCTGTTCAGCGGCAGACTGATGGCGATCATCGCGCCCACCATGGAGGCGGGTCCGATCCGGATCGAAGCGGTTTCTCCCGGACTGCAGCCGGCAGCGGTGGAATTACGGTCACAACCGGTGCCGGCCGGACAGCGTTCCGGTGTATCTGTGTTCGCATACAACCGGGAACTGCCGATTCAACTCGGCCAGTCCGGAGAAATCCCGCTCCGGAAGATCGAACTGGTGGCCGCAGGCGGACAGTCGCTGGATGAAACCCGGCGCACCGCCGAGGTTCGAGCGGTCCTGCACCCCGCGGACGCTACCTGGCGGGATGTATCGTGGAGCGTCGTGGACGCCGCCGGTATCCCGTCCAATCTGGCAATCGTGGAAGCCGCCGGGCAGACCGCGCTAGTCACCGCGCTCGGGGACGGCGCGTTTCTGTTGCGCTGCACCTCCCGGAACGGCGGTCCCGGGACCCGGCTTCTCTCCCAGCTCGAATGGACGGTCACCGGACTCGGAACCGCGTATAAGGATCCGTATGGGTTTGTGTCCGCAGGGCTCTA
>JAAYKS010000303.1 GCA_012522285.1 Clostridiaceae bacterium
CAGTCAGATAGGTGGTGACCAGGGTGCCCCCCTCGCGGACAAAAGCTGCCAACCGCTCCCCGACGCCAAGACGAAGCAGATAGAGCATGGGTGCGACGATCAGTTTATAGCGTTCGAAATCCGCATCCATATGGATCACATCGGTGTTGACTCCGCGCTTCCACAGCGCCCGGTGGTGCATTTGGCAGGTCTCGAGGTATTTGCGGTCGCTCTGGAGTCCCTGTAGGTCGTCGATCGCCCACCGGTTCTCCCAATCGTACAGGATCGCTGCGCGGGACTGCAGGGACGATCCGGCCACTTCGCCCAGCCGGGAGAGTGCGCCTCCGACTTGTGCCACCTCGCGGAACACGCGGGTATGCTCGTGACCGACGTGGTCGACCACCGCACCATGCAGTTTTTCCGAAGATCCGCGGCTTTTTCTCCATTGGAAGTACTGGACGGAATCCGAGCCGTGCGCGACCGCCTGCAACGAGGACAGCAGGTGCATCCCGGGGCGCTTGGGCCGATTGACCGGCGCCCAGTTGACCAGGCTGGGCGTGCTCTCCATCAGGAGCCAGGAACGGCCGCCTTTGAGGCTACGCATCAGGTCGTGGGAGAATGCGGTTTCCGCCGCGATCTCCCAGTCTTTCCGCGCCGGATCGTGCCAGCGGGGATAGCTATCCCAGGAAACGACATCCAGATGTTCCGCAAACGCATTGTAATTCAAACCAGGATAGGTCCCCATGAAATTCGTAGTCACGGGAATATGGGGAGTAATCTGGCGCAGGGGTTTCATTTCATTGGTGAAAAAACGGACGGTGTTCCAGGTCGTAAAGCGCTTCCAGTCGAGGGTAAGGCCGTGAAGCGAGCGCTCGCCCTGCGGAGCCGGGGACTCGACCTGGTCGAACGAATCAAAACGGTGACTCCAGAAATCGGTCCACCACGCGGTGTTCAACCGATCGATGTCGTTGGCGTACCGCATTTTGAGCCAATCCCGGAATGCCTCCTGGCAGAGCGAACAGTGGCATTCGCCGCCGTACTCGTTGGAGACGTGCCACATGACGACCGCCGGATGGTTTTTATACCGCTCCGCCAGCATCCGGTTGATCGCGAGGGTTTTCTCCCGAAAAATCGGAGAAGTCGGACAATGGTTGTGGCGCCCCCCATGCAGGTTGCGGACCCGGTCGGGTTCGGTGCGCAGCACCTCCGGATATTTCGCGTCCATCCAGGCAGGTCTTGCGCCGGACGGCGTCGCCAGGATCACGGAAATTTCGGCTTCGTGTAACCGGTTCAGGATGTCGTCCAGCCACCCGAATTCATATGTTCCGTCGGTTGGTTCGAGCCGTCGCCAAGCGAAAATACCGACAGTCGCCTCGTTGATCCCTGCCAGTTTCATCAATCGGATGTCCTCATCCAGAATGTCGGGGCGGTCCAGCCATTGGTCGGGATTGTAGTCGCCGCCGTGGATCATGCCGCTCACTTTGGGAGAGACCGGAGACTGAAGGATCATACGCTTCGCACCTCGGAAAGATGAAACGAAACCGATTCGCTTCGAGCCTGTGAAAAACGCGCCCGCCCTTGCCGGCAGGCGCGTCTGTCCGTTGGTGTATCGGAAGGATCACACGTTGGCGGCGGGCAGGTCCTTCACTTCAAAATAGCTGTTGAGCTGAGAGATCAGAGAATCACAGTCCAGGCCATGGACCGCGCAGGCCTCTTCGATGGTCTCGCCCGAAGCCATGGCGCAACCCAGGCAGTGCAGCCCGTTCCGGAAAAAGATGGGCACGGTCCCCTTGTCCATCTGAAGTACATCGCTGATGATCATGTTTTTGTCGACAGTCATGTTGGTCCTCCATTCGTGGGTCGGGTCAGCCATTCGCCTCCGCCCGCTTTTTTGAATCGATTTATTTTACACGTTTTCTCGCTTATGGACAACCATACGCGATGCCCTCACTCCCGATAGGGCTCTTTTCCGATATCATACAAGTTGTTCCCGAGGCTGTCGATAACCACGGTTACGGGAAAATGTTCCACACGTAGCTTGCGGATGGCTTCCGTACCTAGTTCCGGAAAGGCAACGGTTTCTGCGGCAACGATGTGGCGTGCCAGCAGCGCCCCCGCGCCGCCCGTTGCGCCAAAGTAAACCGCGGTATGCCGCCGCATCGCCGCGATTACGTCCTCCGAACGTTGGCCCTTGCCCACCATGCCCCGCAGACCGAGCGCCAACAAGCGCGGCGCATACCGATCCATCCGGCCGCTGGTCGTAGGGCCCGCCGAGCCGATCGGGTACCCTTCCGGAGCCGGACAGGGGCCGCAATAGTAGATCACCTGATCCGTCAGGTCGACCGGAAGTGCCTCCCCTGCGTCCAGGCGTTCAATGAGTTTTTTGTGGGCGGCGTCGCGGGCGGTATACAGCGTGCCGGTCAGTGTCACGCTGTCTCCGGCACGCAAACCGGCCGCGGTGTCACGGTCCAGTGGCAATTGGATATCGATGTGGCTCATCTCTTTCTCCGTCGGGGATGCACTCCCGTATCGTTTATAGCTCCGCGGTGGCATGTCGGGTGGCATGACAGCTCATGTTGAGGGCCACGGGCAGTCCCGCGATGTGGGTCGGCGCGGTCTCGATCGCAAGCCCGAGGGCCGTGACGGACCCGCCGTACCCGGCCGGGCCGATGCCGAGCCGGTTGATCCCTTCGAGAAAACTGGCTTCCAGGGTGGCGATGTGCGGCAAGGGGGACCGTTGCCCGATCGGGCGCAGCAACGCCTGTTTTGCGAGCAAGGCGACTTGTTCGAACGTCCCGCCGATCCCGACTCCGACCACGATGGGAGGACAGGGGTTGGCACCAGCGCGCTCGACCGTCTCCAACACGAAGCGCCGGATGCCCTCTTCTCCGTCCGAGGGGCTGAGCATACGCACCGCGCTCATGTTTTCGCTCCCAAAGCCTTTGGGGACGACGGTGATCCCGACATGGGTACCGGGCACCATCTCAATATGCAGGACCGCGGGGGTATTGTCCCCGGTGTTGTTCCGCAACAGGGGATCTCCGACCACCGAAGCGCGCATATGACCGCGGCGGTATCCGTCCGCCACGCTGTCGTTCACAGCAGTGCGCAAATCACCACCGACCAGACGGACGTCCTGCCCGATCGACAGGAAGACAACGGCCATGCCGGTATCCTGACAGATCGGGAGCCCAGTGTCCCGCGCGAGATCCGCGTTGACGCACAATTGCCCGAGGATTTCACGCCCCGTGTCGGATCGCTCCACCTGCCGGGCTTGTGCAAGCGCGGCGCGAAGATCTGCGGGCAGATACCGGTTGGCTTCGATGCACAGGCGTGAAACCGTGTCCCGCACTTGATCGACATGGATGGTGGACTGGGAGCCTGAAGAATCGGTCATGGGCACGCTCCATCGTGGTTTTTGGATTCTTTCCGTTGCTCTATTATACGGTTTTTCCATTCCATTTTTGTGAAGAATCCCATAATGCTTAGAAATAAGCCCGTTTCCGGACTTCCGGTATTGACAGCTAAAGAAAGTTGATATCATAATATGGCATGAAATCCAAATCCTGAAGGAGGCCTCACATGAATAAGTCCGAGATGGTCGACGCCGTCGCAAAAGCAACCAAGATCAGCAAAAAGGACAGTGAAGCAGCAGTCAACGCGTTCCTCGACACGGTCACCAAAACCCTGATGAAGGGTGATAAAGTGGTTCTGGTCGGTTTTGGAACCTTCGAAGTCAAAAAGCGCGCAGCGCGCATCGGCCGCAACCCGAGCACCAAAAAGGCCATGAACATCCCCGCGTCGAAAGCGCCTGTCTTCAAAGCAGGCAAGGGCCTCAAAGAGAAAGTCAACAAGTAATCACTCCACTCCGGATCCCGCAGCCCCCCGTCCGAACGACAGGGGGCTGTTTTCATTTGCGTGCGGTTGCGCGGGGATGCCCGTTATGTGCGGGGCGTCTCCTCCTCTTCCGGATCGCCTTTGCGCTCCAGGTCCGCCAGTTCCTCCGAATACTGCGTCGCCAGATCCCGGAGCCAATGAATGGCCATGCTGTTGGTCATGTGGCGAATGCCCGGACCAGACAACCGGATGCAGTATCTGAGATCCCGTTCGATCCGTTTGGGTGTCGTGTGATAGTAGCTCGCAGCCGCCGGATACAGCGTCTTGCTCACCGGCCAGGGATCCACTCCCTCCCGGATCGACATCCCGATCATCATGCGCAAATATCTGCATCCCTTGAGATGAACCGGAACACCGGCTTCCGCTAGGACACGCCCGACTGCGCGCTCTAGCACGGGGCTCAGCAACCGGCGCTTTTCTCCGTCCAACCGGATCGTAAAGCCCGCGGTGTCCAGAATGCTGCGTGCCGCAAAATCCGACCCGCCCCGTCCGTCGACCAGGTAGTGCATACGCCCGGCTGTGTCCGCAAATCCGATGCATCCCCGCCGCCGCAATAAATCACTCACCTGGGACAGGATGTCCCGGTCGTTTGCAGCCACGTAAAATCCAAAGCGCTCGTCTGACAACTGCTTGCCGTCCAAGGATACTCCCCCCCTCAATGTCGGTGGGTTCCATTGTTCCATAGCACGTCAGACCGCTCAATAGGATACATGCGAAGTTGAAAAAGGCGGCATATAGCCGCATCGGATCGGGGACTCGTAATCAATGTATGGGCGAAATGGACACCGTTCTGCCGGTTGTCAAGACACCGTTCTGCCGGCTGTCAAGACACCGTTCTGCCGGCTGTCAAGACACCGGGTTGCCGGAGGAATCCATCCGCAGGATGGTTTTACTGCGGGGTGCGATTGACATGCGATAGGTTCCGCCTTCCTCCGGGACGGCATCCCAGGGAGCACGGGACAACCGTTTCCCGTCGACCCATACCGCGTTCCAGCCGGAGACCTTCTCCACCGTCACGGTCTGGGTGGGCAGTCCGCCAAAGACCAGCTGCTTCGCGTCGAGCAGCGATGGAATCGTAAAGATAAGAGAAAAGACGATAAGCAGAATCGTCAGCAACGAAGGCAACGGATACACCCAGGCTCTGCGCACCTGGTTTCTCAGACTGTTGCGCACCATATGCAGCAGCAACAGCGACAGCAAGACGCTGACCGCACACTGGATGACTAAAAGCAGAAAAAAGTACAACATCCGGAAGCGCCTCCCGGGGGTAGTATAGCATATTGCCCATTTTGCGAAACGTGTGTTGACAGCGGTCGATTGGGGTCTATAATGTTAACCAAGGCTAACAGTTAGCGTTGGCTAACTCAATGCCGGAACTATACAGGAGGCCCATCTTTATGCAGAAACCGCTTTCCGAACTGACACCCGGCCAGACGGGTACGGTCCTTTCGATCGGAGATACCGGAGCACTTCGCCAGAGGCTGATCGCGATGGGATTGACACCCGGGGCGGTCGTCCGGCTGGTCAAGTACGCGCCCCTCGGGGATCCGATGGAGATCCGGATCCGCAACTTTGAGCTCTCGATCCGCCGCCGGGACGCCTCTCAGATTCTGGTACAGATGGAAGGAGAGCGCGCATGATTCGTCGCATCGCCCTCGCCGGCAATCCAAACAGCGGCAAGACCACGTTGTTCAATCAGCTGACCGGCACACGGCAGACCACCGGCAACTGGCCGGGTGTGACCGTGGAAAAAAAGGAAGGTATGATCCGCCACTCCCACGGCCAGCTTTACATCATCGACCTTCCGGGCATCTACTCCCTCTCGCCATACTCAATGGAGGAAGTGATCTCGCGCAATTTCATACAAGACGAGAAGCCCGACATCGTCGTCAACATCGTCGACGCGACCCACCTCGAGCGCAATCTGTATCTGACCTTGCAGCTGATCAAGCTCGGGCGGCCGCTGGTGCTGGCACTCAACATGATGGACGAGGTGGAAGCTCAGGGTGACCGCATAGACGTGATTGATTTGTCACGCCGGCTCGGGGTTCCTGTTGTCCCCGTCTCCGCCAAGACCGGCGACGGGCTGGACGACCTGGTCGGCGTGATCTGGGAAATGTCCTTCCGCGACGACCCGGCTTTCCGCCACCGAAACCCCGGTGCGCGGCATGGACGCAGAGGACGAGGCGGTCCCGGCAGGCGGCAGGGGCACCCGCACAACCGGCCCGGGTTCTGGGGGCACCTCCACCACCACCTCGACCACCGGGGAGACAGGGATGTGACCTCCGGCAAGGCCGAGGAACACGTATTCCACGACTACCACGCCTACTTCGACCACCTGCGCCACGTCGACCACTCCGAGATCACGCAGGCAGACTTCCGACCCGAGACCGAAGAAGAAACCGCGGAGATGTACCGGAAGGCGCTGGAGATCAACGATCATGTATACGAAAGCGCCAACGGGAAGGACGCGCTCTCCCTCTCGGACCGGATCGACAAGGTACTGACCCATCGGATCCTGGCCCTTCCGCTGTTTCTATTAATTATGTTTCTGGTGTTCCAGCTGTCGTTCAGCTCGTTTCTGGGCGGCCGGCTGACCGATGGGCTGGATTACGTGTTCAACGATCTGCTGGGCGGCTGGGTTTCCTCGCTGCTGACGCAGACCGGCGCACCGGCCTGGATCGAATCCCTGCTCGTCGGGGGGATCATCTCCGGGGTGGGCGGCGTGCTCACCTTTGTGCCACAGATTACGCTGTTGTTCTTCTCCCTCACTATTTTGGAGGACTCGGGCTACATGGCCCGGGCGGCATTTATCACCGACCGGCTGTTCCAGAGACTGGGGCTCACCGGTCGGAGCTTCATCCCGATGCTGCTGGGCTTTGGATGCACCGTCCCCGCGGTCATGGCGGCGCGCTCCCTGGGAAGTGAAAAAGAACGCAGGCTGACGATCATGATCACGCCTTTCATGTCCTGCGGTGCGCGCATGCCGATCTACGCCTTTTTTGCCGCGACTTTCTTTGTCAGCCACCAGGGGTTGGTTTCCTTCTCCATGTACCTGATCGGCATCGTGGTCGCGATCCTGTCCGCTACGGTACTGTCCCGGACGGTATTCAAAGGAGCGGACGCCCCCTTTATCATCGAACTTCCCCCCTACCGGCTGCCGGACGCGCGCTCGTTGTTCCTGCACGTCTGGGATCGGGTCAAGGACTTTATCGTACGCGCCGGTACCATCATCTTCGCGATGACCGTCGTCATCTGGTTTTTGCAGTCTTTCGACTTCTCACTGCGGCTGGTCGCAGACAACGGGGACAGCATCATCGCGGCGATCGGGCGGGGCCTTGCCACCATTCTCCGGCCGCTCGGATTTGGCAGCTGGCAGGCCGCGGTTGCAATACTGACCGGGTTGGTCGCCAAAGAATCGGTGGTGGCCACCCTCGAGGTGCTCTACAGCAACAACTCGTTTGCCTCCGCGTTCACCCCGCTGACCGCCTTTGCGTTTATGGTGTTTACCCTGCTCTACATGCCTTGCCTCGCAGCATTCGGTGCCATCCGGCGCGAGATGGGTAGCTGGCGCTGGGCGATCGCCACCGCCGC
>JAAYKS010000304.1 GCA_012522285.1 Clostridiaceae bacterium
ATGCAGCCTTCTGTGGATATCATCACCCAGCAACGCGAAGACGCCGGGGAGATGACAGAGAAGGTGCGGGACTTCGTCGAAAACGACGAGGATCTACAGGCTGCATTCGATCAATTCATTGAAGCCCGGACTCTATATGGTGAGCAGCTTGACGAAATCATTGAATTGGGACTTGCCAACTCGGATTTCGTCTCGTTGTCGATGCTCGCGGAAGAGAAGTTGAGCGGCACCGGCAAGGTGGTGCCGGCCGGATCGTTTACTCAGGCTTCAACCAAGTATCGGGAGTCATTCGATCAACTGCAGAATGCGTTTTTGGCCAGTGGGAAAAACGTGGTGGATCAAAGCGCTGCGAGTGCTACCACCTCCATCATCTTCATGAGTGCGCTGGTCGTTATGGTTGGTGTCGCGGGCGTGACGATCGGACTCCTGGTGTCGGCCAGCATTAGCAATCCAGTCAAAAAAAGTCTTAACATGATCCGTGAAATGAGCAAAGGGCACCTTAGCATGCGCATGCATATCGATTCGCAAGATGAGGTTGATCAGATGGCGAAAGCCATGGATTCGTTCGCCGACGATCTGCAAACCAAAGTCATTGGCACCATGCAAAAAATCGCCGCCGGAGATATGACAGCGGTACTCGAGCAGTATGACAACGAAGATGAGGTCACGCCGGCGCTAAAAACCACAATCAGTACAGTCCGCAGTTTGGTTGCCGAGACAAATGGATTGATCGGTGCCGCAGTCGAGGGTCACCTGGATTCCCGGGCGAATGTCGATGCATTCGACGGCAGCTGGAAAGAGCTGCTGAGTGGGTTCAATGAAGTGCTGGAGACCGTCGTCAAACCGATCCGAGAGGCCTCTTCCGTACTGGAAGGTATGGCCAAAGGTGATTTGTCAGTCCGGATGATCGGTGAGTATAAGGGCGACTACGCAGTCATCAAGCAATCGATGAATGCCACGTTAACGGCGCTTTCCGGTTATGTCAGCGAGATATCAAATGTCCTGACCGATATGGCTCATTCCAACATCGATGTATCGATCAAGGGGGAGTATCTGGGAGATTTCACTGAAATCAAGAATGCACTGAACCTGATCGCCGATAATTTCAACCAGATCCTGCGAGACATGAATACGGCTTCCGATCAGGTAACGGCAGGATCGCATCAGGTGGCTGACGGCAGCCAGGCCCTGTCCCAGGGGGCAACGGAGCAAGCCAGCTCGGTAGAAGAATTGACCACATCCATCAACGAGATCGCCGACCAGACCCGCCAGAACGCCATGAACGCAAATGAGGCAAACGAACTCGCCTCTACCGCGCTGTTGGCCGCCGAGCAAGGCAACTCACGCATGAAAGATATGCAAAAAGCCATGGAAGAGATCAATGACTCATCGACCAGCATTGCCAAAATTATCAAAGTGATCGATGAAATTGCTTTTCAAACCAACATTCTCGCGCTTAACGCCGCGGTCGAAGCGGCACATGCCGGACAGCACGGAAAAGGATTTGCGGTGGTCGCAGAGGAAGTGCGCAATCTAGCTGCGCGTTCTGCCGCTGCTGCCAAAGAAACCTCCGGCATGATCGAAGGCTCGATTCGCAAGGTCGAGGTTGGCACAAAGATTGCAGACGATACCGCCAAGGCACTGGAATTGATAGTCAAAGATGTGGAACGGGCGACGGAGCTGGTTGGTTCCATTGCGATTGCTTCCAATGAGCAAGCGACCGGCATCGCCCAAATCAACCAGGGAGTCGAGCAGGTGTCCAAGGTTGTGCAAGCCAACTCCGCAACCGCAGAACAAGGAGCACAGGCCAGCGAGGAATTGTCTGGACAGGCAGAGCTTCTGAAGAAAATGATTGACCAGTTTACCTTGCGTGCCGACCCAGACACTAAAAGGCGCGATATGCTTCCCCACGTCGAACCCGAAGTGGAGATGACATCCAGCCCGGCATCTGATGCCGACGAGGCGATGCCACAAGCAGAAACAGGGAGCAAGAAGGGCGGCAAAAGCGTATCGTCAGCCAAGTCTGCAACCAAGGAATCAGCAGGCAAACCCAAAATTCTGCTGAGTGACCACGAGTTCGGGAAATATTGAGTCACTCTTCCCCGGAAACGAAGCGATTGCATGTACGGACACCCGGATGGATGTCCGTACATGCTATCCATTACCCCCGATTCGACGGTCGACAAAGGAGAATGAAGTGCTGGTCTTGCAGGAACATGAATTCGAGACATTGGTGCATTTTGTTCGGGAAAACTTCGGCATCAACCTCGACCAGAAAAGAATACTGGTGGAAGGACGGCTTGGTTTGCATTTGACCGAAGCCGGTTATTCCAGCTATCAGGAGTATCTCAATCGGGTCTTCGCCGATCCGACAGGCGCGGAGGTATCCAACCTGGTGACACGTCTGACGACCAATCATACGTTTTTTATGAGAGAGGAAAACCATTTTCGCTTTTTGCGGCAGGTGGTCTTGCCCGCACTTGCCGCCTCCCCGCGCGACAAGGACATACGTATCTGGAGCGCCGGGTGCTCGTCGGGCGAAGAACCATTCACAATCGCTATGACTTTGCATGACCATTTTGGTTTCGCGAAAGAGCAATGGGATACCCGGATCCTGGCAACCGACATCTCCTCGCGAGCCTTGGATATGGCACGAAAAGCACGATATCCTGCCACAGCGATGGATCAAGTACCGCCGTCCTGGTTGATTCGCTACTTTCGAAGAACTTCGGAGACAGAGTATGAAGTGATCGAAGGTCTGAGGGAAGAAGTCATTTTTCGTTCGCTCAATCTGGTACAGGGAGTTTTCCCGTTCCGGAAAAGATTCCACGTCATCTTTTGTCGGAATGTCATGATTTATTTCGACCGCAAAACCCGCAATGAATTGATCCGGAAGCTCTACCAGGTTACCGAGCCAGGGGGCTACTTGTTCATCGGACATGCCGAGATCCTCGATCGGGACGAGTGTGGATACAAGTATGTCCAGCCCGCAATATATAGAAGACCAAGTTGAGGTGTAATCCATGCCGCTGAAAAAGAAGATAAAGGTGCTGGTTGTCGACGACTCAATGCTGTTCCGGGAAGCGATCGCCCGAGGGATCTCTCAGGACAACGGTATTGAGGTGGTTGGATCCGCAGCCGACGCCTTTCAGGCCAGAGACATGATCCAGCAGTATGAGCCGGATGTGTTGTCACTGGATGTGGAAATGCCGCGTATGAGTGGTATTGAATTTCTAAGAAAACTGATGCCTCAGTATCCGATGCCTGTCGTCGTTGTCAGTGCCGTCAGTGACAACGTGTTCGACGCTCTCAAAGCGGGCGCTGTCGATTTCGTGACCAAGCCGGAGGCGGGAAAGCCCGGCGGGCTTGAGCGACTGGTTCGAGAATTGATTGTGAAGATCAAGATCGCCTCGATGGCCCGGATCGGGAAAAATGAACTGACTGTCACAGCCTCCCGCAACGACCGTGCATTGCCTGTCGGAGGGAAAACATGTGACTTGATTGCGATCGGTGCTTCCACTGGTGGAACCGAAGCGATTCTTGAGATCATTCGTGCTTTCCCGGCCGATATGCCACCTGTGGTAATCGTGCAGCATATGCCACCTGTCTTTACCCGGATGTACGCCGAACGGCTAGACCGCATCTGCTCGATGGAGGTCCGAGAGGCCTCAGCTGATGGCGACCGGCTGGTTCCAGGCCGGATCATTCTGGCGGCTGGCGACCGGCATCTGACGGTACGACGCAGCAGTTCCGGACTCATAACGGAAAGCAAACCGGGGGAACGGGTCAATGGGCACTGCCCATCCGTGGATGTCCTGTTTCATTCGGTCAGTCGCATCAAAGGGATCCAGTCGATCGGCATCATTCTCACTGGAATGGGATACGATGGCGCCAAAGGATTGGAAGCGATGTTGCGCGGGGGGGCGTTCACGATTGGCCAGGACGAATCGTCTTCGGTCGTATATGGGATGCCCAAAGTTGCCTACGACATTGGTGCGGTCAGCCGGCAGGTTCCGCTCAACCAGATCGCAGATCTGGTATTTGCGACCAACTTGGCTAAGTAGTACGTCAAATGCGTGACAAGGACGTCAGCTGCCTGTTGTGAAACAGTTCGGAGGGAACGGAGGGATCCAATGAATGACCACTCATTTCTGAGGATCAACTCGGAGCAACTGCTATTTGTGCTTGAAGATTTGATGAGCACTTCTCGTGATGTAGCTTGGTTCTGGTCTCCGGAAGAACGAAAGATTCGATATGACAGCAGCCTGACTGAGAAATTCGGATACGACCCTGTCGAAATGGGAGATATAGATGCGTTTCTCTCAAAGGTTTACTTTGCAGATCGTGTCAAGGTCCGCCAGATCGGCAGCCATGTTCTGATTCCCGGCAACCACCCGGCAGCGGTCGAACATCGGATTTTGTGTGCCAACGGGGATGTACGATGGGTCCGGACCTCTTTTCGTCGGATCCATCCAAAGTGGTGTTCCAGCCAACTGGTGGTCGGGACCATCACTGACATTGATGCCGAGGTGCGCGGGCGCGCTCTGCTGCGTGAACAAAACTACCGTGACCCGCTGACCGGGCTGCAAACCCGGGTCATGCTCGATTACAAACTCCAGGCGTATATGGAATCGGTTCGTCGTAACGGACGGTTACTGGCTTTGATTGAGCTTGATTTGGAGGGGTTCAAGGAGGTCAATGAATCGTTCGGACATATGGTGGGAGACGCTGTACTCAGGATGATCGGTGATGTGCTGATGGTGGAGCTGCCTTTGGATGCAACGGTGTTCCGGGTCGGTGGAGACGAATTCGCGATTCTGGTCAAAAATCTGGAGAACCAAGCCGACATCGAACAAATCATGCAAAATGTCATGAAAGCTTTATCCAGATCGATCGTTCTTGACAATAGACACGTGATGATCCGCGCCACAGCCGGTATTACACTGTTCCCAGGGTTTGGAACCACATCGGACGAGATTCAGGTCGAAGCCGGTATCGCGTTGCGCGAAGCGAAAGAAACCAATCCCGGAGGATGGGGGTACTTTACCCCTGATTTACAAGCCGATCAGGTGCGGCGGGCTCAGATGGAAAAGAAGCTTCGGCGTGCGATCCGCGATCGGGAGTTCAGGCTTGTCTTTCAGCCACAGGTCGATACGGAAACGAAAAGGATCAACGGATTGGAAGCGCTTATCCGGTGGGATGATCCAGAGTGCGGACCGATATCTCCTGCCACCTTCATACCGATCGCGGAGACATGCGGATTGATGCCGGTGATCGGCAGCTGGGTCGTGGAGACCGCCTGCGCCCATGTGGTGGAATGGATGAGCCTGGGGGCTCCGCCCGTTCGCGTGTCGGTCAATATCTCGCCGCAGCAGTTCAAGGAAACGGATTTTCTGCCATCATTACGTCGCACACTTTCCATCACCGGGCTGGATCCGAAGATGCTGGAACTGGAGATCACGGAGAGTATGTTTCTGGAAGATCCCGACAGACTGCGGGACATGTTTGAGAAGATCCGGAGCCTGGGTGTCCAGATCGCACTGGATGATTTCGGGACCGGGTATTCTTCATTGAACTACATTAAGAACTATAAACTGGACCGACTGAAAATTGATCGATCGTTTATTCATGACATGAAAGCCCCATCGGTGGAAACGGCCATCACTGGCACAATTGTGGTACTGGCGCACATTCTAGGGCTCGAGGTTGTAGCGGAAGGAGTAGAGACCCCTGAACAGTATCTGTATTTGCGAGAAGTCGGTTGCAACACCATCCAGGGCTTTTACTTTAGCCGTCCAGTCGAATCTGTGGGCATACCGGCGTTGTTGATTGAAGGCAACATGATGATGAAAGGAGCGAAATCCAATGCCTGACACCTCATTGAAGACACACGGCGAACTGGAAATCGGTACCCGACTGGAAATTCGAAAAGCGGGTGAAGGTCGCGGTGCCGCCTTGGTCAGCCAGATTCTTGCACCGCCGGCGGGCAATCTCATGTTGATTGCGGTTCCCACAGCGCATTGCGAGTGGGTCGAATGGGGTGCAGGCACCCCGATCAGGGCATCTTTCACGAAAAAGGATCAGGGAGTATGGCTCTTCGATGCTACTATTCTCTCCCGGTCAGTAAGCGGAACTGTCCAGGCCTACCTGATCCAGCTGGAGGCCCCTCCCCATCGCCGCCAGCGCAGAGAGCATTTCCGATTGGAATGCACATTAGATGTGGTTTTCCGGTATCTGACCGCGCTCCCTCCGCCCGCCACTGCGGGAGATAGTCCGCTCGTGCCCGGTGTGACGCTCAACGTCAGCGAAGGAGGGACCAGTTTCCTGGCTGTACCGGCGGGAGAACAAGCCGGTGAAATCGAGATCACCCTCGAACTGGAAGGACACGGTTCCGTAGTTGCCAGGGGGCAGGTCCTGCGCCGTGAGAGAATCGATCATGGCTCAACTGCGCGGGAGCGCTACGCAGTTCGATTTACGGGCATCGCTGCCAGAGACCGGGATGCACTGGTCAGATATGTCTTCAAACGTCAACGCAAGCAATTGCGCCGGATTTGATGCTGCGCTCGGCGGACGAGTCATCTGCGGACTTGATCCGGCAATCGCAACGTTTATTTTTGGTTGACGGAAAACATCCGATTGTCAGGGATAAGGAGAGAATAGAAATGTATGAACTCAGAAATTACGCGGAAGTGATAGTTGCGCAGCTTGCAGACCGCCTGATCCCCGAATCCGGTATCTGCAAATGCGAAAAATGCCGTCTGGACGTGATCGCACTAGCGCTCAACCGCCTGCCGGCGAGATATGTCGTATCGATAAAAGGTGCACTGCTGGCCGAGTCGGAATTGCTTGCGATGCAAAAATCCACCGACTATTTGTCCGCGGTATTGACAGCGATTCGCCAAGTGGAGTCAATGCCTCGGCACACGACTTAGACAAACTAAAAGATATTCCCCACCCACTGACGCCCTGTCGAGCATAGTGCGTCTTATTGCGCATCCCTGGAAAATCCTATAGGATAAGCGCGAATCCGCGATTTCCGGGTGCCGAAACTGCGACTGTTTCGAAACCGACAAAGGATTGAAACACCATTGTGAAAACCATAAGATAGGATAGATAGGGGACATGTCTGTAGACAGCCATGCAAGAGCTTCGGGCTCGGGAGGATATTTCGATGGAAGAAATCAAGAAATGCATTGTCAAAGCAGCCGGTTTTCTGGATCGGACCGCCGGAGTGCTGGACACCAACGGCATTGTGATCGCCTCGACCGATCCCCGGTTGGACGGTGAGGAGGACTCCTCGGTTCGCGCCATCCTCCTGTCCGACGACCCGGTATCCATCACTTCGGACCGCACATACATGAAAATTACGGTCGGAGACAAGGTGTCATTCATCTGCTTTATTGAAGGGACCGACACCGTGTCCCGCAACTACCTGGAATTGCTGGGTAACTGGATCTCCGCAGCTCTCCAGGAGCGAAATGCGGACGCGGAGCGCGACGCTTTTCTCAAAAACGTATTGCTGGAAAACGAGCTGCCGGGCGATATCCCGCTGAAAGCTCGTGAATTTAAGATTCCCTATGCCTCCGCTCGGATCGCGTTCATCGTCAAAGTGGACGCCGACGACGGAATTGACTGCATGGAAATCCTGCACAATCTCTTTCCGGACCGCAAGGCGGATCATCTTCTGGCCATCGACGAAGAGAC
>JAAYKS010000305.1 GCA_012522285.1 Clostridiaceae bacterium
ATGATCGTGATGACCTCCCAGGTCTGCAGTGCCATCAGCACCATCAAAGCGCCCAGGATGAGATACCACCACCGTCCGGTGCCCTGCATCAACCGCCCCATCAGGGAGGCCGCGGTGCCGAGCGCGGTCAGCGTGACCGCCATGCCGGTCGCAAAGGCGAGCGAAAACCGGAACGCGCGTTTGGGATCCTGTCCCGCGGTCCCGCCCACATAGCCGATCACCAGCGGGACGGTCGACAGCGAGCAGGGGGTGAAGGCGGTCAGCAATCCGGCTAGCAAAGCAAAGAGAGGCGCAGTCCAGACATTGGCCCGGATCGCGTCTCCGAGGGCCTGCATCCAAGTATCGATCATTGCGTGTGTTCCTCCGGGCGCAAGTCTTGCGCGTCGGCGACGCGCAGGCGTTTTGTAGACACTCTATCCGTCTAGCGCCCGTCTTTCTGTAACGCAGGTCGCACAGCTTCGTTCTCCACGATTCTCCGGGCTGCGTCCTTGCAGTTCAATTTTCCGGCCGCGACCCGGCAACTCTGGAACTGGCGGAACCCGCCGGACAGCGTATAGACCCGCTTGAATCCGTGGTTCAGGAGAATGTTCTGCACCGCGTTGCCGGTCACTCCTTTGTTGCAGTAGGTCACGATCGGCTTGTTCCGGTCGAGCCCGGCCAGCGCCTCCCGCACCTGTTCCTGCGGCAGATTGATCGCCCCCGGCACATGTCCTGCGTCATACTGCGCGGGTACGCGGGCATCCACCACGGTGTAGGTACCTTCTCCCGCCGCGGCCAGTTGATCTCCCCCCAGCAGTTCCCGCCCGCGCGCGAGCGCGTTTTCCAGGATCATACCGGTATAGTGGACCGGATCCTTGGTTGTCGAGAACGGCGGTGCGTACGCCAGGTCCAGGTGGAACAGGTCGGCAGCCTTGAGTCCGGCGGTCATCGCGGTCACAAGCACATCGATGCGTTTGTCCACCCCCTCGAATCCGACGATCTGCACCCCGAGGAGCGTGCCGTCCGCGCGGTCCGCGATCGTTTTGATCACCATCTCACGCCCGCCGAGATAGTCCGGCCGGTCCGGCTTGATGTTGTGGCTCACGACGACGTCCCGCCCGGTCGCGCGGGCTTCCCGTTCGTTGAGTCCGGTCGCGGCGACCGCGCGATCAAACACCAGGAAGATCCCGGTGCCCGCAACCCCCCGGTGGACCAGCGGCCCGCCGGTGATCACGTCCCCGCAGATCCGGCCGGTTTTGTTGGCGGTGGCCCCGAGCGGGCGGTAGAAACGCCGCCTGTCGACGATGGAAACGTTTTCCGCGCAGTCCCCGCAGGCATAGACGTCCGGCAGGTTGGTCCGCATGCTCTCGTCCACTTGTATCGCGCCGTTCGCGCCGAGAGCCACTCCCATCGCGCGCGCCAGGCCGGTTTCCGGACGGATGCCGACCGCCAGGATCACCAGGTCGCCCGGGAGCGTGGAGCCGTCCTCCAGCTCGACCTCCCTGGGTCGGATCGCGCTTGCGGACAGCCTGGTGCGCACGGTGACACCGTGTTGCTCCAGCGCCTCCAGCACATAGGGGGAGAGGTCGGGATCGACAAACGGACAGACGTGCGGGAGTTTTTCGACCAGTGAGACCGCAAGTCCCGCGTGGGCGAGGTTTTCGACCATCTCCAGGCCGATGAAGCCGCTCCCGATCACCACGGCGGACTCGGGATGCCGCTGTTCGAGAAACCCGCGGATGCCCAGCGCATGCGTCGGGTTGCGGAGCGGGAACACATGGTCCCCTTCCACGCCCGGGACCGGAAGAATCACGGGCATGGCGCCGGTCGCCAGCACCTGGGTGTCATATCGGTCGCCAAAGGTCTCTCCGGTCTCCAGGTTTTTGACCGTCAGGGTGTACGCTTCCGGGTCGACGGACACCACCTCGTGCCGGATCCGGACGTCCACGTTGTACTTCTTTTTGAAATAGGCGGCATCCCGGGGCACGATCTCCTTGAAATCGGAGAGCAGACCTCCGATGTAGTAGGGCATCCCGCAACCGGAGTAAGAGATATGACGGTCGCGCTCATACAGCACGATCTCGGCTTCTTCGTCGTTGCGGCGGGCCTTGGCGGCCGCGGAGGTGCCGGCAGCGACGGCGCCGATGACGACGATGCGGCGGGGGCGGGCGTTGGCGTCCATATAGATTCCCTCCTTTGGATGCGTCGTGTGTGATTCCAGTCTAGCGGAGCGGGCATCTCCCCGCAACGCAGTCCGTTGGCGGGGGGATGTGAAAAGGCCGGGATCCACTAGATCCCGGCCTGTCCGTACGATGGAAGTGTCCCCGCTCGGAACACGCTAGATATCGTCATCCTCTGCGGATGCCGGCTGTCCGGCCTCCGTATCGTCCTCTTCGGGCGCGGCCTGTTCGGCCTCTCCTGCCTCGCCGTCCTCCGGCGAGGCTTCCGCGGCCCCTTCGGCTTCCGCCTCGGCCTGCTCGAACGATTGCATGTCCTCGGTGATCTCGTGTTCCACGACCGCGATGTCCACCACCTTGCCCACTCCGGTGCGCATGAGGGTCACGCCCTGGGTGATGCGCGCCAGCGTCGGAATCTCGAGTGCCCACATGCGGATGATCACGCCGGTGTCGCTGATGAGGATGATGTCGTTGTCGTCGTCGACCAGCCCGATCCCGACCAGCTGGCCGGTCTTTTCCACGGTGCGGTAGGTCTTGAGACCCTTGCCGCCGCGGTTCTGGACCCGGTAGTCGTCCATGTCGGTCCGCTTGCCAAAGCCGCGTTCCGAGACCACCAGCAGGTTCTTTCCTGCCTCGACCGGCGCCATGCCGATGACCTGGTCGTCGTCGCCCAGCAGAATCCCGCGGACCCCCTGGGTGTTGCGCCCGGTGTGGCGGACGTCCTCTTCGTGGAACCGGATCGACATGCCGGCCCGCGTGACCAGCACGATGTCATTGCTGCCGTCCGTCAGACGCACCCCGATCAGCTCGTCTTCGTCCCGGAGGCTGATCGCGATCAGCCCACTCTTGTTGATGTTCGCGTACTCGGACAATAAGGTCTTTTTGACCGTACCGCACCGGGTCGACATCATCAGATACCCTTCTTGTCCGAAATCGCGCACCGGAATGATTGTGCGGACCTTCTCCTGGCCGTCGAGCTGGAGGAGGTTGACGATCGCCATGCCCTTGGCCTGGCGGCCCGCCACCGGGATCTGATAGCCTTTGAGCCGGAACACCCGGCCTCGGTTGGTGAAAAACAACAGCGTGGCGTGCGTGGAGGTTGTCAAGAGGCTCTCGACAAAATCTTCCTCGCGGGTCTGCATGCCGGTGATGCCGCGGCCCCCGCGGTGCTGCGCCTGATAGGTGTCGATCGGCAGGCGTCTGACGTAGCCGAAGTGGGTCATCGTGACGACGACGTCCTCTTCCTGAATCAGCGACTCGTCGTCGATGTCCTCGTCCACGCTTTCGTCGATCGCGGTACGGCGGGGCTCCGCATATCTGCGCTTCACAACCGAAAGCTCGTCCTTGATGATCTGGGCGAGCAGTCCCCAGTCGGACAGGATGGCCTGGAACCGCAGGATGCGCTCGCACAGTTCGTTGAATTCCGCCTGCAGTTTTTCGACCTCGAGTCCGGTCAGGCGACCCAGCCGCATGTCGACGATGTGTTCGGATTGCTTTTCGGAAAACCCATACAGCTCACACAGCCGGGAGCGCGCGGTGTCCTCGTTGTGCGAAGCGCGGATGGTCGCGATGACTTCGTCGATGATGTCGATCGCCTTGAGCAGGCCCTCGACCAGATGGCGACGGGCTTCCGCGCGCTCGAGATCGAATCGGGTGCGGCGCAGTACGACGTCCTTCTGGTGCGCGATGTAATGGCGCAGCGCATCGGACAGTGTCACCATCCGGGGCTCGTACCGACCGCTTGCGTCGGGCACGAGCGCGAGCATATTGGCATTGAACGCGTCCTGGAGCGCGGTGTTTTTGTACAGTTGGTTGAGCACCACATTGGGGTTGGCGTCCCGCTTGAGCTCGATCACGATCCGCACGCGATCGCTGCGGTCGGATTCGTCGCGCAGGTCGGAGATGCCCTCGAGTCGTTTTTCTTTGACGAGGTCTGCAATGCGCTCGATCAGGCGCTGTTTGTTGACCATATAGGGCAAATCGCTCACCACGATGCGCTGGCGGGTGGCAGACATGGGTTCGATCGTGGCTTTGGCACGCACGACGATACGCCCGCGCCCGGTCCGATAAGCCTGGCGGATGCCCGATGTGCCGAGAATCGTGCCACCGGTCGGAAAGTCCGGCCCTCTGACCACCGTCATCAGGTCGTCGTCGGTGGCGTCGGGGTTGTCGAGCATCAGGAAGACGCCATCGAGCACCTCCCCGAGATTGTGGGGCGGAATCTGGGTGGCCATGCCGACCGCGATCCCGGTCGAACCGTTGACCAGCAGGTTGGGGAACCGCGAAGGCAGCACGACTGGTTCCAGCTCGTGCTCGTCAAAGTTGGGCCTAAAATCGACGGTGTCCTTGTTGATGTCCGCCATCATCTCCAGCGAGATGCGGGACAGCCGGGCCTCGGTATACCGGTAGGCCGCCGGCGGATCGCCGTCGATCGAGCCGAAGTTGCCGTGTCCGTCGACCAGCATGTGCCGCATCGAAAAGTCCTGGGCCAGACGGACCAGCGCGTCGTAGACCGACTGGTCGCCGTGCGGATGGAACCGGCCCAGCACATCGCCGACCGTGGTCGCGCATTTGCGGTAGGGTTTGTCCGGGGTGAACCCCTGCGAAAACATAGAGTAGAGAATGCGCCGGTGGACCGGCTTCAATCCGTCGCGCACATCCGGGAGCGCGCGGTCGGTGATCACGCTCATCGCATAGTCGATGAACGATTTTTTCATCTCGGATTCCAGGTCTACGGGAATGATGGTGGTTTGTTCCGAACGAAAAGCGAGGTCGATTTCCGCTTCCTTCGCCTTTTGCAGCGCCTGCTTGTCAGGGCGGCCGCGACCCTTATCCGGAAGCGTCGTGTCTGCCATGGGTACCTCCTCCGGGCGTGTTTTTCCTTATCCAAAACAGTATAACACAAAGACAAGCTAAAAAGGCCTCAAAGGCCTACACAATGGGCGCTTTCTCCGGTTTTCCGGCCTGTCTCGGCCAGCCTTTGGGACAGGGGTTTTGCTTGCGCACAGGCACAAGTGTCCGCGACGCCGTTCCCCCCTCCGGATCGGGCAGTTCCAGGGAGCGGAGTTGCTCCATCCGACCCCCCAGCAGGGAGACCGCCCGCGCAGCCGCCGCGGTTTCATCCGCGGGATCGGGTCCTTTCATCGCGACGAACAATCCGCCGACACGAACATAGGGCAACCCGTATTCGAGCAGCACGTTGAGCGGGGCAACCGCCCGCGCGACCACAAAGTCAAACCGCTCGCGGAGCGGACCGTGCGCGGCGTCCTCCGCCCGGGCGTGCAGGGCTTCGATGTCCGCGAGACCCAGCGTATGGATGACCTCCTCCAGAAATCCGACCCGTTTGGCCAGCGCGTCCAGCAGCCGAATGCGGACCCGGGGCAGGGCGGGTGGGCTGTCCGTCCCGGCGGACACGGCGGTGGTGTCAGACGCGGGGGCGGGAACGCCGCCACCTTCCTGCTTTGCAAGGGACAGCGCGTCGAGCGCGATCCGCAGCGGAATCCCAGGCAGTCCCGCGCCGCTGCCGACGTCGAGCACCGTAAAGGGCTCCGCACGGCCGGAATGCCTGGCGGCTTCCTCCAGCAACAGCGGGAGCACCGAAAGAGAATCCGCGAAATGCCGTACCGCGATTCCGCGGTCGTCGAGGATGGCGGTGAGGTTCATCCGGGCGCTGCCGTCGCGCAACAGGCGGGCGTAGGCGTCGAGTTGACTCACCGCATACGCGCCAAGCTCTACGCCACAGGTGGCACACCCCGCGCGCAGGGCCTCTTCCATCCGGACCGGATCATAGGGGGGCAGCGGTTTTTTCATCTTCCCCTCCCTGTCCACTGACCGCAGATCCGGCCTTCTCCCTTGTCTCTCCCGTCACGTACGCCTCCCTGCGTGGCTGCGTGGCGGCCAGCCAGACCAGCAACACCGACAGATCCGCGGGTGACACCCCGGAGATCCGGCCGGCCTGTCCGACCGAAAGGGGACGGAGACGTGCGAGTTTTTGCCGGGCTTCCAGCCGTAGCCCGGAGATCGAAGCGTACTCGATGTCCGGCGGCAACAGGGTTTCCTCCATGCGGCGGAACCGCGCGATCCGGGTTTCCTCGATCCGGAGGTATCCTTCATATTTGACCGCGATCTCGACCTGGACGCGTACCGCGCGGGGGAGGTCGGGGCGTTCCGGATCGGCTGGGGCGAGCGCTTCGTAGGTGACTTCGGGACGGCGCAGCAGGTCGGCCATCGCCACCCCGCCCGACACCGGCGCACTCTCCAGGGTCTCGAGCAGCCGGTTGACCGCCGCGGGTACGAGGCGGAGGGCGCGGACCCGGGCGATTTCGGCCTCCACCTGGGCGGCCTTGCGGCGAAAACGTTCCCAGCGCACGTCATCGACCAGCCCAATCTCCCGCCCGATCGGCGTCAGCCTGAGATCCGCGTTGTCCTGCCGCAGCAGCAGCCGGTATTCCGCGCGGGCGGTCATCATGCGATAGGGCTCCGGGGTGCCCTTGATCACCAGATCGTCGATCAGCACCCCGATGTAGGCCTGAGACCGGTCCAGCACCACAGGCGGCTTGTCCTGGAGCGCACGCGCGGCGTTGATGCCCGCCATCAACCCCTGTGCGGCGGCCTCTTCATACCCGGAAGACCCGTTCACCTGTCCCGCACCGTACAGCCCCGCCACCGTGCGGGTCTCCAGCGAGGGCCACAGACAGGTCGGATCCAGGCAGTCATATTCGATCGCATAGGCGCTGCGCATGATCCGGACGTGCTCCAGTCCGGGCATCGAACGCACCATCCGGGCCTGCACGTCCTCGGGCATGCTGCTCGAAGCCCCCTGCAGATACATTTCGATGGTGTCCCGTCCGGTCGGCTCGACAAACACCTGGTGTCGTTCCTTGTCGGGAAACTTGACATATTTGTCTTCCAGCGAGGGGCAATACCGCGGTCCCGTGCCCTGGATCACACCGCTGAAGAGCGGAGACCGCCCGAGGTTTTCGACCACAGCCTCCCGGGTTTCCGGGGTCGTCCAGGTCATCCAGCAGGGGGTCTGCCGGATGCCCGGCCAGTCCGGCCGGTCTTCGTTGTCAAACGAGAAGGGTGTCGGCTCCGCGTCCCCCTCCTGCACGGCCATCACCCCGTAGTCGATCGATCCTCCGTCCACTCGGACCGGCGTGCCGGTTTTGAACCGCATGACCGGAAGCCCCAGAGCCAGAAGCGAAGCCGACAGCCCGCGGGAGGGGAACAGTCCGTCCGGCCCCGCGTCCACGACCACTTCGCCGGTGATGGTGCGGGCCTCGAGATAGGTGCCGGTCGCCAGGATGACCGCACGGGCCCGGTAGACCGCACGATTGCGCGTGAGGATCCCCGCCACCCGATGGCGCGATGCGGCTCCCTCCGCCTCCGGCCGGGCAGGGTCCGCCACGGGTTCCGTGAGCAGACAGACCGCTTCGGCCTGTCGCAGCCACAGTCTGTCCTGCCGTTCGACCACCTGTTTCATACCGGTCTGGTAGCGCCGGCGGTCAATCTGCGCGCGCGGGGAAAGCACTGCCGGACCCTTGGACCGGTTGAGCATCCGCATCTGCAGCAGGGTGCGGTCCGCGACACGCCCCATCTCCCCGCCCATCGCGTCGATTTCGCGCACGAGCTGTCCTTTGGCGGTCCCTCCGATGCTGGGATTGCAGGGCATGTTGGCGACCGCGTCGAGATTCATCCCGAGCAGCAGGGTTTCACACCCCAGCCGGGCCGCCGCGAGCGCGGCTTCGCACCCCGCGTGGCCCGCGCCGACCACGATGACGTCAAATGCTCCCGCGTCGAAAGCATACGGGAGAGCCAGTGCTTCTTCAAAAGTCGGGATCGGGTTTCCCCAAGTGTCATCCATCGGTCTACTTCATTCCTTCTCCGGGAGGCCGCGCGGCACCGGTCGATTCATTTGCCGACGCAAAAACGGGAAAACACCGTGTCGACAATCCGGTCGGACACCGCGTCGCCGGTGATCTCGGCGAGGTGCTCCGCAGCTTCCCGCAGGAGTGCCGACACCATGTCGGGCGGGAGCGCGGGCCGTCCCGCGGCGCCTGCCTCCAGTGCCTCCCGCGCCTGCCGGAGCGACTGCAGCGCATCGGCCGCACAACGCGCGTGGCGCGCGTTGACCAGCAGCACCTCGTCCCCTTCGGGAGCCTCCGCCTCTTCATAGACCGAGCGGATCGCGGCACGGATCGCTCCCAGCCCCTCGCCGGTCACAGCCGAGAAGGGCAAAACCTCCGGCGCGCCTTCTCCGAGGCTCTCGCGGAGCGCCTGCGCATACGCGAGGCTGCCTCCGATGTCCACCTTGCCCGCGACAACCACGACCCGCGCCCGCGCGGCGGCTGCAAGGATCGCCTGTCGCTCCGCATCGTCCGGCGGGGTGTCGTCCTGCGTCTGTCCGAACGGTTCGCCATCGGTTGGGGATGGCGGTTCGCCATCGTGCGGGGTTGACACCCAGAACACCAGGTCCGCGCGCCCGATCGCGTCGATGGAGCGTTCCACCCCCAGCCGTTCGATCCGGTCCCCGGTCTCCCGCATCCCCGCGGTATCGACCAGCCGGACCGGGAGCCCGTCCACGTCCACGACCTCTTCGACCGTGTCGCGGGTCGTGCCGGCGATTTCGGTCACGATGGCCCGTTCATATCCCGCAAGCCGGTTTAACAGCGACGACTTGCCCACGTTGGGGCGACCCGCGATGACGATGGTCAGCCCTTCCCGGAGCATACGCCCCCGGACATGTGTGGCTTCGAGCGTGGCCATGCGATCCGTCAGCGCTCCCACGTCCCGCAGAAGCCCTTCCTGCGCCGTGTCGGCCTCTTCGTGTTCCGGATACTCGATGCTCATTTCCAGCCGGCCCAGCAAGAGATACAGGTCCTCCGCGATCCCGCGCACATGCCTGGACAGCGCCCCGCCCAGCTGGGAAGCGGCCGCACGGGCCGTCCGCGCGGCGGAAGCCTGGATCAGGTCCATCACCGCTTCGGCCTGGGACAGGTCCATTTTCCCATGGAGAAACGCCCGGCGGGAAAACTCCCCCGGGCCTGCGGGTTGCGCACCTGCGGACACCAGCACGTCGAAGATCCTGCGCTTGACCGCGTTGCCTCCGTGGCAGGAGATCTCGATCAGTTCCTCTCCGGTATAGGAGCGCGGGGCGGCAAAGCGGGTCAGCACCACCTCGTCGACCACGGACCCGTCCGTGGGATCCAGTATGCGGCCCACCCGGCAGGTGCGCCCCTCCATCCGGGACACCGCACCTTGCCCGGCAGTGGATCCGGGCAGCGCGAACACCCGGTCCGCGATCGCGACCGCGTCCGGTCCGGTCATCCGCACGACGGCGATCGCGCCGGTCCCGGGGGGCGTTGCGACCGCCGCGACGGTAGTGGTGTCCAATGGGGCGGCGTAGGGTGAATCCGCGTGGCGGTCCTGCACTGGTTTTCTCACCTCTTGAAAAAAGCGAAACGGCCGCGGGACGCGATGTGCGTCCCGAAACCGTCGCGTGTGGTTTTGTTTACGGGCAGTCGGGACGGGTTACTCCGCGGGACTCTCCGCAAGTACGGCTTCTTCCACTTCCTCCGCGGGTGCGACGATGACCCGGCGCTCCGGATCGACGCCTTCGCTGAACGTCATGACGCCCGGATACCCCTGCAGCGCGGTGTGCACCACGCGGCGCTCCGCGGGGTTCATCGGCTCCAGCGAATACCGGCTGCCGCTGCGTGCCACCTTGGCGGCGGTCCGCTCGGCCAGGCTGACCAGCGACGCTTCGCGCCGGCGGCGGTAACCTCCGATGTCCAGCACGACCCGCACCCGCTCTTCGCTGTTTTTGCAGGCCACGAGGGTGGACAGGTACTGCAGCGCGTCGAGGCTCTCGCCCCGGCGGCCAATGACCGCGCCGACATCGCTGCCGTCCACATCGATAAAGATCGTGGAGTCCTCGCGATAGGAGCTGATTTGCCCGCGGATCCCGATTCCGGCCAGCACACGGCTGACAAAGTCCACAGACGCGGTTTCTTCCGGGGATTCGGTTTCGCCTGTGTACTCTTCGTCATCTCCATAGTAGGTGGTGTCGACCGGCTCTTCCACCGCCTGGGGCACGGTTGCGCTTTCGAGCGTCACCAGCACCCGTGCGGGTTTGCGCCCGATGCCGAGGATACCGGCATCGCCTTCGTCCAGCACTTCGATGACGACGTCGTCGACGCTGGCCTGGAGTTCCTGCAGTGCACTGTCGATCGCCTCTTGGACGGTCTTAGCGCTCTTTTCAACAGACATGGCCATGGAACTATATCCTCCTTGCGGGTTGATTCGACGGAATGTGGACGCGGCGCGACGGTCTCCGGCTTTGTGGCCGGCTTACGTTACGATCCGGTCGACTGATTCACGGGAACGATCTGCGGCTTTGTTTTCTTTTTGGGAAAGCCGTAGAGGATCCAATAGATCGCATAGGACTGTGCGATGCCCAGGATGTTGCCGACCACCCAGTACAAGCCCATCGCGGCAGGCATCGAGAAGGTAAAAAACACGATCATGAGGGGCATAAAGTACTTCATGCTGCTCGTCATGGCTGCGGAGGGATCGTTATCGGGCGTCTGGCGCGCAGGATTCTTCTTGGCGAGCGCCTTTTGCTCCTTGAGTCGTTTCTGCGCCGGACTGGTCCACTCGGTCACCTTGGTCTGCAGGAACGTGGTCACCAGCGCGAGCAGCGGGATGAGCATCAACGGGAGATAAATTCCCATCTCCTCGCCAAACAGCTTGGCGGGGCTGATTGTGGGGGTCGCGCCCAGATTGAGCCCGAGAAAGCTCATGTCGAGCAGGTCGGTCATTTTGAGCCATCCCTTGTTGACGACCTCGGCGACCGACTG
>JAAYKS010000042.1 GCA_012522285.1 Clostridiaceae bacterium
ATCCCATCCAAAACGTTGCTGAACAGTACCAAAATTCTGGATTACGTAAAGGACGGAGCAGCGTTTGGTGTCCGTGCGGAGCAGGTCGGACTGGATATGCCCGCCCTGATTGCTCGCAAACGCAAAATCGTCCGACAGCTCACATCGGGCGTGAAGAGCTCGGTCCAGGCAGCGGGCGCGGAAATCGTCAATCAGGCGGCAAAGATCCAATCCGTGACGCCGGGGCAAATGAAAGTAACGGCAGGAGATCAGACATATGAAGGAAGCCGTCTGCTCATCGCGACCGGATCGGAGATCCTGATGCCTCCGATTCCTGGTCTTGCCGAGGCACTGGCGAACGGAAGTGCCATCACGAGTCGGGAAGCACTGGAACTGGAGTACATTCCCGAGAAGATGGTGGTGATCGGCGCGGGCGTCATCGGGCTGGAACTGGCCGGATTCTACCGGTCGGCGGGGACCAAGATCGAAGTGGTGGAGCTGACCGACCACATCGGCGGCAATATGGACCGGGAGACCGCCGCGGCTTTGCGCAAGCAATACGAACGAAAGGGGATCCGGTTTCACCTGTCCACCCGTGTGACCCGGGTCGAAGGGGGACAGGTTTTCGTCGAAGGGCCAGAAGGGGAATCGGTGCTCGAAGCCCCGCTGGTGCTACTGGCGGCGGGACGCAAACCCCGCGTGGAGGGAATCGGACTCGAACAGTCCGGGATTCATACCGACCGCGGCAGGATCGTGACCGACGACCGCTGCCGTACCAACGTCCCCGGGGTCTATGCGGCCGGAGACGTGAACGGGGTCTGGATGCTGGCACACGCCGCGTATCGCGAGGCCGAGACCGCGGTTGCGCACATGTTGGGGAAGCATATGCGGATGCGGTACGACGCGGTTCCGTCCGTCGTGTATACCCACCCCGAAGCCGCTTCGGTTGGACTGACCGAGGAACAGTGTGCGGCGCGCCCGGGCGGGGTGAAAAAAGCAGTGGTCCCCATGGGCGTCAGCGGACGCTTTCTGGCGGAGACCAACCGGGAGACCGGGTTCTGCAAAGTGCTGGCCGATCCGGTCGAAAACCGCCTGCTCGGCTGCCATATCCTGGGACCCTATGCGTCCGAGATCATCGTCGCCGCCGGCATTTTGATCGAGACGGAGGCCCGGCTCGACGACCTGCGCGAGCTGGTATTTCCACATCCAACCGTTGGAGAAGTTCTCCGGGAAGCATTTTTCCGTTTATAGAAAGGACAGCCTTTATGACAAAGAAGCTTTTTATTGATCCTTCCGAGGTCCGCAAGCCGGGCGTCCTCTCTTTTGCGGATATCCCCGTAAACCAGTACAAGCGGACACTTCGTGAGGAGACCGGACGGTTTACCAGGGACGATTTTTTGCGGATCTACCACGATATGCAAACCCTGCGGACGTTCGAATCGATGCTCCTTGCCGTCAAAACCACCGGCGGATTCGACGGGACCCCGTACGACTATCCCGGGCCGGCCCACCTGTCCATCGGGCAGGAGGCCGCCGCGGTCGGGCAGGCATATCTGCTGGACGCGTCGGATGTGATCTTTGGCTCTCCCCGGTCGCATGGCGAAATTCTGGCCAAAGGGCTGTCCGCGATCCGCAAGATGCCGGAAGCCGACCTAAAGGCAGTGATGGAGAATGCGCTCGACGGAGACATCCTGCGGGCGGTTCTACCCGCGGGCACCCCTTTCCCGGAGGATATCCGCGGACTGGCGGAGACATTTCTCCTCTACGGTGCGCTGGCCGAGATTTTTGCCAAACGCACTGGTTTCAACCGCGGGCTGGGCGGGTCGATGCACGCGTTCTTCCTGCCTTTCGGAATCTTCCCGAACAACGCGATCGTCGGCGGCTCGGGGGATGTGTCGGTCGGGGCGGCTCTCTACAAGAAAATCAACCGCAAGCCGGGTGTGGTCGTGTGCAACATCGGGGACGGCGCGCTGGGGTGCGGTCCGGTGTGGGAAGGCTTCCAGCTCGCCCTGATGGACCAGTTCAACACCCTCTGGGAAGGCGAAATGAAGGGGGGGCTGCCCCTTTTGTTCAACATCATGGACAACCAGTACGCGATGGGCGGCCAGACCGCGGGCGAGACCATGGGGTACGGCATGCCGGCCCGCATCGGTGCCGGGCTGCATCCCGATCAAATGCATGCGGAACGGATCGACGGTTACAATCCACTGGCTGTCATCGACGCGATGGAACGCAAGCTGGAGTTGCTCCGCACCGGCCGCGGCCCGGTGTTGCTGGACACGCTGACCTATCGGTATGCCGGCCATTCTCCTTCGGACGCGGACTCCTACCGGACCACGGAAGAAAAGGATGCCTGGCGGGGAGAAGATTCCATCGACGCGTTCCGGCGAAGCGTGATCGAAGCCGGGATGGCGGAGCCGGAGGCCTTTGACGCGATCGACGCAACCGTAGCGCGACGGCTGTCCAAAGTCTATGCGCTAGCGATCGACCCGGCCCTCTCTCCCCGGATGGACTTGTCGGCAGATCCGGACGCGATCGGGAACCTGATGTTTTCCAACCGGCGCCAACCCGCGCTGGACGACCGCTCCTGCGAGACGCTGCTGCCACGGGAAGACAACCCGCGCGTGCGGCAGATCGCGAGGAAAAACCGCTCCGCCTGGGATGAAAACGGAGCTCCGGTCTCCAAAAATAAAGTGTTCCAGTTGCGCGACGCGTTGTTCGAGGCCGTGTTGGATCAGTTCCACACCGATCCCACCCTGGTCGCCTATGGCGAGGAGAACCGGGACTGGGGCGGCGCGTTCGCGGTCTACCGGGGACTGACTGAATCCCTGCCTTACCACCGGTTGTTCAACACCCCGATTTCGGAAGGGGCCATCGTTGGCTCTGCGGTCGGCTATGCGATGAGCGGCGGGCGAGCATTGGTTGAGCTCATGTATTGCGACTTTCTGGGCCGGGCGGGAGATGAGGTGTTCAACCAGCTGCCCAAGTGGCAGGCGATGTCCGCGGGACAGCTGCGCATGCCGGTCGTGCTGCGCGTCTCGGTCGGGTCCAAATACGGCGCCCAGCACTCGCAGGACTGGACGTCGCTGTGCACCCACATCCCGGGACTTAAAGTCGTGTTCCCGGCGACTCCCTACGACGCCAAGGGCCTGATGGCCGCTGCACTCAACGGGACCGATCCGGTCGTGTTCTTTGAAAGCCAGCGGCTGTACGACATCGGCGAGCGCTTCCACGAGGGAGGCGTGCCGGTGGAGTCATATGAAATTCCGATCGGGCGGCCCGACGTCAAGCGCCCGGGCAAGGACCTCACGATCCTGACTGTCGGCGCGACACTCTACCGCGCTCTCGAGGCGGCGGACCGGTTCTCATCCGAGTACGGGCTGGAAGCCGAAGTCGTCGACGCGCGCTCGCTGGTGCCGTTTGACTACGAACCGGTGGTCGAATCCGTCCGCAAAACCGGTCGGCTGATCGTGGCGGGCGACGCGTGCGAACGGGGCTCGTATCTCAACGATTTCGCGCGTACACTGTCCGAGCTGTGTTTTGACGACCTGGACGCTCCGGTCGCGGTGCTGGGTTCCCGCAACTGGATCACCCCGGCCTACGAGCTGGAGGAAGCGTTCTTCCCCCAGCCGTCCTGGTTTCTGGATCTGTTCCACCAGCGTATGATGCCGCTCCCCGGCTACCAGCCCGTGCAGCGGTTTAACTCCGTCGAAACGGTGCGGAGGGGGAAATGCGGCGTATGAGTCAGACGAGCCGCGAGCAGACCTTGCGTCTCCTGGACGACCGCGACCCGGCCGTCCGGCTGGCGGCCGTCCGCCGGCTGGCCGAGCGGGAAGCCGAAGCACGTCCCGCCGCCTCGCGCGATGTCAACAATCACATCCACACGGTCTATTCCTTTTCGCCCTACACACCTTCCCGCGCGGTGTGGGAGGCGCTTGACGCGGGTCTCGCGACGGCCGGGATCATGGACCACGACACGGTGGCGGGCGCGGCGGAGTCCCGCGAAGCTGGCCGGTTGCTGGGTCTGCCGGTGACCGTCGGCGCGGAACTGCGGGTCTCGTTTGCGGGCACCCCGATCGCCGGCCGCCGGATCAATAACCCGGATCAGGAAGGGGTCGCGTATCTTGCCTTTCACGGCGTGCCGGCCTCGCAAATCGATGCGGTGGATCGGTTTTTCCGTCCGGTGAAAGCCGCGCGCGGCGTGCGGAACCGGGTGAAGGCGCTTCGGATCGACCGGCTGGCACGGGAAGCGGGCACCTCCTTCGATTACGACCGGGACGTGCTGCCGTTGTCGGAAGCCGCGCGGGGCGGATCGGTGACCGAACGCCATTTGCTGTATGCGCTCGGTGTCCAGCTGATGCGCAGCCGGCCCGACCGATCCTCTTGGTCCGGCCTGCTCCGGACCCTCTGGGGTCTGAATCCCGGGGAAAAGACTGTCCGCCGGATCACGGATCCCGGAAACCCCCATGTACTATATGACCTCCTCGGGATCTTCAAATCTGAGCTGTTGCCATCGGTCTACGAACCCGCGACCGACGAACTGGTCCCGGTCCGGACCGC
>JAAYKS010000306.1 GCA_012522285.1 Clostridiaceae bacterium
CCTCCACGGTCGCCCGTTCGACCCGGATCAAATCTTCGCCTCCGGTCATACCAGCAGGGAAGCCAGGACCGCTTTTTGCGCGTGAAGACGGTTTTCGGCCTGATCGTATACCGCGGACTGCGAACCGTCGATGACATCGGCACTGACTTCGTATCCGCGATAGGCCGGCAGGCAATGCAGGAATATCGCGTCATGTCGTGCCAGGGACATCAGCGCAGCGTCTACGATAAACCCCTTGAACGGAATCATCTTGCGTTCCTTTTCCGCTTCCTGCCCCATGCTGATCCAGGTGTCCGTATAGACGGCATCGGCGTGTTCGACCGCTTCGCGCGGGTCGTGGGTCAATGTGATACGGCTCCCGGACCGCGCGGCATCCTCCATGGCTTCCGCGATGCTGGTGGCGTCGCATTCGAAGCCTTCCGGTGTGGCGATCGCGATGTCCATCCCCACTTTGGCGCACCCGTGCAACAGGGAGTTCGCTACATTGTTTCCGTCTCCCACATACGCCATGCGCAACCCCTGCAGCTGGCCGGCCTTGCGTTCCCGCACCGTCATCAGATCGCTCAGGATCTGGCAGGGGTGGTGCAAGTCCGTCAGCCCGTTGATCACGGGGATGGTACCCCACCGGGCAAGATCCATCACATCCTGATGGGAGTAGGTTCGGATCATGATCCCGTCCACCATGCGGGAAAGGACCCCGGCGGTGTCCGGAATCGGTTCGCCTCGCCCGAGCTGGATGTCCCCCGCGTTGAGGTACAGCGCATGGCCGCCCAACTGGTACATGCCCACCTCAAACGAGACACGGGTCCTGGTCGAAGACTTGGAAAAAATCATCGCCAGGGTCTTGCCGGGCAGAAGCGGATGGGGCCGGCCGGCCTTCAAATCGGCCTTGAGCGCATCGGCTTGGTCCAGCAGCGCGAGGATGCGGGCAGGCTCGATGTCGTGCAGGCTGATGAAATGGTTCATGCCCCAGCCACCTCCTGCAGGATCTTTTCCAGATCCGCGCAGAATCGGAGTATCTCGTCCTCGGTGAGGATCAGGGGAGGAAGCAGACGCAGGATGGAATCTCCGACCGCATACACCAGATAACCCCGCTCCAGGCATGCGGTCTTGACCGCGGAAGCCACCGGCTGTTTCAGCTGGATGCCGACCATGAGACCCAGTCCGCGCACTTCGGCGATGGCACCGGTTCTCTCGGCGCAGGCGAGCAGCCGCTCTTTGAGGAAGGCTCCTTTGGCGGCGGCTCCTGCGACCAGGTCCGACGCTTCGTATTCATCCAGAACCGCAAGCGCGGCCGCACAGGCGAGCGGGCCACCGCCAAAGGTGGTTCCGTGGTCGCCCGGCTGGAAACCGGTCGCGGCCTCTTCGGTCGCGAGGCAGGCGCCGGCCGGCACTCCGCCCGCCAGGCCTTTGGCCAGGGTGACGATGTCGGGGTGGATGCCGTAGTGCTCGAACACAAACATGCGTCCGGTCCGGCCCATTCCGGTCTGGATCTCGTCGATGATCAACAGCGCTCCGGTTTCACGGCAGCGTGCCGCGACCGCTTCGGCATAGGCGGGTGTGGCGGGCCAGATGCCGCTCTCCCCCTGAATCAGCTCCATGACGACCGCACAGGTGTCGGTGTCCACCTCGGCGCGCAAGGC
>JAAYKS010000307.1 GCA_012522285.1 Clostridiaceae bacterium
ATATATATGTGCCCTATGGACACTCATGTCTCCTCGACGACAGCAGGCGCGCAGTCCGATACCGAATCGCTGGCACTCGTTTCTCCTTTTTGCAACGCTTCTTGAAAAAAGGCAAGGCTGGTCTGGTTGGCTTCGCGGTTGAAAGCGCTGGCCTCGGCCAATAATTCCGCACGCAGGATTCTCATGGACTGAGGTGCTTCGACTCCCAGCCTGATGCGATCTCCATTGATTTCCAGAACCGTGATCCGGATATCATCGCCTAAAAGAATCGATTCATGAATCCGCCGTGTCAGTACCAGCATGGAGGGCCTCCTTGCGCATTTGGCGGCTGATGGCCTCGAAAATGGGAAATCGGACTGGAAACTCCCCGTTTTCGACCAACGCCTGGATGCCGATGTTAGCCGCAGTATTGATCAAAATCGGTGCTGCCAGGTTGGCGGTCATATGAGTTACAACCGGGGGTATCACAGCTACAACCAGCACAAGCAAATCCTCCTCTTTCTCCAATTCGAGATGTGCAAATTGCCCGTCATCAATCGATGGAGCGTAATCGGCATCAAATTCGAATGGGCTGATCACCGGAATCGAGACATCCTCGTCTACCGACTGCAGCCAGAGAAATGGTTTCGTTTGATCCAATATGATCATAACAAACCGTGTCAGATTCTCAAAGCCCGGAATCCCCTCCGGAAACGTGATGATCTTGTCTTCATTGATTTCTAGCTCGCCGAACACGGTGGTCTGGATATGCATGACGTTTCTCCTATCCCTTCTTGTGTGTCCGCAGACGTGTACGCCTTTGTTTTGCTAAACAATACGAAGAATCGGTCCGTTCTTTTCCAAGTGTCCATTCTCGCCAGCCGGCACCGCGCGAATTTGCACATGCGCAGGCCGCTCCAGCTGGATATTGATCACCCCGGGGGTCACTTCCACCCGGACCGGATCTCGTAGTTCCCAGTCGGTCATCACCTCATGCGGCTCCCAGCTCACCTCCATACGGCCCGGTTCCCAGGACAGTCGCGGTTTGGACAATGCCACCACATTGATGGTGGACGGTTGCGCCGCGCGGTCAGCGATGAGCGAGGCGATGGATTGATGCCGGTCATATATACGCATCAGACGATCCCCTTCCCGAGCAATCCGGGCGATGCCTGCGAGCGCGGTTGATCCGGCCTGTCGAGCGCTGGATTTGAGCTGCTCCAGCATCGGTAACTGGTTCAGCAAGGTTTCCGCATTCCCTCGATCTACGGAAAACACGGGCAGCTGTCGATCCACGTGCATCCTTGCCGGACGCACGTGTGTTTGGAATGTCGCCCGTTCCTGCCGGATGTGAATCTGGGGTGGCTCGCTCCGGATGTTCAGTCTGGGCTGTTGCGTTGTGATTTCGAGACGGATCGTTTTCATGGTCGTCAACCCCGTCTTGTTTTTCATGGATACCTGCCTGTTGGGAGGCACCGGTAGATTTAGCGAAGGAAGTCAAGCAGAGAGGGTTGAATGATTTTGGAACCTGTCGACAAAGCAGCCATATAGACTGATTCCGCAGTTTTATACTGCATGATGACCTCAGCGGTGTCGATGTCTTCAATCTCGGATTGAACCATTCGTGTATTGATCCGGTCCAGTTCGTATCGGCTGGTGACAAATTCCAATCGATTGGTCTGCCCTCCGATGTCGGCCATGCGCGAAAGCAAATCGTTCTGCTTGCGACTGATCGTACCGGCCCCTGCCGATATCCCGGCAGTATCACCACTGCGCAGAGAGGAAATCAACCCGTCAAACACTTGAAATAGATTGTCTGCTCCGTGTCCCATCACCTCGATGCCCGTCAATGACACACGAATAGTCTTGCCGGGGCCGATTCCAAACGAGGGCGACTGGCTGCCCAGCAGCGAAAGATCCGCAGGAGTCGGATGCCCCAAATCCACGCTGTTGTACAACACCGTGCCGTCTGCCGCATAAGTGAACGGCGTTGTCGTCGTATTATTGCCGCCAAAGATGTATTTGTCGCCAAAGGTGGAGTTTCCTGTCTGAAACAGGTGGTCGCGAAGTTGCTCGATATAGCTTGCGACCGCATCCCGATCCACCTGTGCCATTGTGTCGTTTGACGCCTCGATCGCTTGTTCATAGGCACTCTTCAGCACTTCATTGATGTCGGAGAGGGCGGTTTCACTCTGCGTGAGCCAAGCTTGTGCGTCGGATACGTTCTTCTGATACTGTTCCAGCCGGTTCAACTTTTTTCGGATAGCCAATGCGTTGATCGTACCGATCGGGTCGTCGGACAACCGCGTGATCCTGCGATTGGAAGCCAACTGGCTCTGTTGCGTACCCATACGAGACAGGGTCCGATTCAGATTGGCCAGAAAAGTGCCGGTCATCATGGAATGGGTGATGCGCATTTGTGTTTCCTCCTCGTCTTGGGATCAACGTCCGACGATCCCGGTCTTGTTCACCAGGATGTCCAACGCCTCGTCGATCGCCGTGATCAAACGGGCTGCAGCGGCATAGCTGTGCTGATATCGGATCAGTTGGGTCGCTTCCTCGTCAATTGATACAGCTGATATCGACTGGCGCTGTAATCCAAGACTCTCCAGCAACGCTTCCTGTCCGGACAAACGATTCTTGCTGTGCGCCGTCTCGACGGCAATCTCTCCTGCCAGACTATCCAAAAACCCATTGTAGCTTCCGATCCCCGGAATGTTACGTCTATCGAACAGATCCATCATCCGCAAAACATTGCCGTTGTTGCCTGACTGGGTTCCATCGGCAATTTCCACCAAAGAGGTGGCGATTTGATACACGTCCTGCACGATCCTGGGATCAACTGCGAAATTGGAGGCGGTGAAGACGGAGGATCCGTCTGATGTGGCAAAAAAAGGATTTCCGGTGTTGGATACATTCCCATTCGCATCTGCAGGAAAAGTCCATCCTGTACTATGAACGGCGTTGATAGATTCAGCGATTCCCCTCGCCAACTGGCCAAGCGGAGCACAAAGGTAGGGCATGCCGATCCGAGCACTCGTGTCGCCGTCCCGAAGATCGATCAGCGCTTTCAGACTGCCGCCGGTGATCCCTACCGGTTCTCCGGAATCTTCCCACGTGAGCGCGTGTAAGGATGCGGGAACCCCGTCGATCGGATTGTCCACCGTCTGAGGAGCAGAAAGATACCGTGCAGTGTCGTGATCCACCAGCAGTTCGCCGCCGATGCGCACTTGGATGCTCCCCTCTGCGGTATGGTCCAACGTGTAGGCTGTCAGAGAAGAGAGGTTGTCCAGCATCAGGTTGCGTCGATCACGCAGATCGTTGGCTTTTTGCCCGCTGAGCTCATATTTGGCAATCTGTAGATTGAGGTCCACAATAGAGTCCGCAATGTCGTTGATCTGCCCGGCCGTCACCACGATTTCCCCATCCTGCTCCATCTGCTTTTCGGCCAATTGTGATGCAAAATGTCCGAATGTATCGGCCAGATTGGACGCGGTTTGGAGCAAATTGGTCCGAAACTCCTTGTTCACAGGGTTTTTTGACAGCTCGTTCATACTGACAGCAAACCGATTCAGCGCATCGGACAGACCGGTTCCTGACAGTTCGTCGAACAGTCCTTCCACATAGTTCAAGTGATCCGAACGAATCGACCATTCGGAAGTGCGCATATTCTCATTCCGGTACTGGCGATCCAGAAACGGGCTGCGGATCTGGTCGATGGACAGAATCATCACACCGCCCCCGGCTTGTTCCCGGCCTGCGGATACAAAACGCCCGCTTGCGGAAGCCGGTTGAACCGACACAGTGGTCAACCGTTGACGCGAATACCCGACAGTGTCCGCATTGGCGATGTTGTGTCCAGTCACCTCGATGCCCTTCTGACTGACCGACAGGGCTTTGCGTGCGATGTCCAGACCAAAGAAAGTGCTCATGATTCCATCCTTCCTGATGCGCTTCTACAGAGTCCGGTCCAACAGATTGGTTTGCTGGGATACCCGAGGCCGCGCGGTTCCATCTGGTTCATAGGAGGCATCGCGCCGGGTGTCTGTCACCGCGTCGACGACCTGGCGGATATATTCCAGTTGAATCGACAGCAGACGGGAATTGATTTCATTGACGCGCGTGATTTCGGACAGTGTTTCCATAAAGGCATGCTGAAGCTGTTCGACCGCTTCTCTTCGGGTGCCGTCCACGCCCGGCCACGTCGCCAGCGTGAGATCCTCAGGTTCCATGCCGTTCTCCTTCGCGGTCTTCTCTGCAATCTGTCGCCGTTCGTTTTCCAGCGAGCCAATATGCAGCAACAGCAGCTCTTCAGCCTCGACGATGCGATCGAGATCGGCCACATCACCGCGATCGATCGCATCCTTCTTTCGCAAGGACAACCCGAGAAGTTCTTCATACGTTTCTTTCATCTGGACAACCTTGTCGATCATCCGATCCATGGTGTCGCACATATTCGTCTCCTTGGTCCACCGACCTTCCGTCGATGGGGATGCCGAATTACTCGCCCTTTCCGAGCATCCGGTCGGCGATTTTTTCCACGTCGACAGTATAGGAACCAGAGGCGATCCGGTTCATGACCGCATGGACTCTCGCGTCTGAGCCGTCCTCGCTCGTCAACGCCGCCTTCATCAGTTGGGCGTACGTTTGCGCACGCTCGGAAATTTCGATCCGGTCCTGTGTGCTCATACCCGGTTGAGCGGCTTCTTTTTGGCGAATGACATGGTCATATCGTGAGATAGCCGATGCGGCGATGGATGGATTGATTTTCATTTTCGTTTCCTCCTGAGGTCCTCTGCGCAGAGGTGCACAATACGGCGGGTGTTCTGTTGCCAACTCAAGAATCGCGTGGTTTACGGATATGCATACCGGTGTATAACTCTAAATCCGGAGCCGCTGTATCATCCGATCTGCCGGATGTATTCTCTGATGACAAAAACTCTTTGCGCAGCGCGCCGACACATCGATCACAGAAGCGCCCCTCTTGAATCAGCGCTCCGCACCGCTCACACTGGAATGCTTCTCCCAGCGTCCCGAACGACAATCGACCTTCACGCACGAGGTAGAGTATGGTTTTCTCCGGAACCCCTGTCTGGTCCGCCACTTGCCCGATGCCCGCACCGCGGTGCTCGGTCAGATAGTCTCTGATCACGACAAACTCTTCTTCGATGAGATCGAGACATGCCGAACAAAAGGGACTGCGCACTCTCCTAAACAGTTTCGAGCAGCGCTGACAAGCCTGAATATGCAGATCAAATGCCATGGGCCGCCTACCTCCGAATATCGTTTTCCACCGCGCTCATGGCGTCGGAAGCCGTGATTGCCCGGCTCAAAAACGCATATGCACGCTGCGCGCTCATCAAGCGTGTCAGTTCCTCGCCCAAATCAACATTGGAGCCCTCAACGACACCCTGACGAACAGATGTGCCGTCTCCGGTCGCCACCGGCGCACCGGAAGCGGGGGTTTCCCGCCACAAACCGCTGCCAGCCGCTTCAAGTTGCGACGGATGCTCGAACGACCGGATCCCCAACCCGGCAAACGGAACGCCTCCGACTGCGATCCGTCCGGACGGGTCTATCTCCGCGGTCGAGAGTGTATCGGGTCCGGCAATCCTGCTCCCCAGTTCGTCGAGAACAAAGAATCCGTCCCGTGTAGTCAAATAATGCATGCCGTCAATTTCTGCCGCCTTGAACGATCCGCCCTTGGTGTAAAGCACCTCGCCTCCAGCGTCTTCGATCATCAGGTAGCCATTCGACACGGTAACATCAAGGGGGTTGCCTGTGTCCACCAGAGGACCGGGCGAAAGCATTGTTGTTTTCTGCATGGCAAGTGCTCCCGAACCGCGCTGCAGATCCTGATCCTGCGCATTCGCGGGCTTGGACGGGTCGAGAAGTGCTGTATAGGCCGCTTCCTGAAACTCGGCGCGCATCTTTCGAAAACCGTCGGTGTTGACGTTCGCGATGTTGTGAGCGATGGTGTCGATGTTGCTTTGTTGTGCCTTAAGCCCGGCAGCTGCCGTATATAGAGATTGTGCCATCCGTCCAACACCTCTTTCTTTATAGTCTTCCGATCTCTGAGACCGATTTGCCAAGTTTCTCGTCCATCATACGAACAATCCGCTGGTTCAGTTCGTGACTGCGTGTGATTTCAATCATCTCAACCATCTGTCCCGCCAGATCGACATTGGACTGCTACAGCGCACCTTGGCGGACAACCGTATCCATGTCTGTACCAGGTTCGCCGCCACCATATATTGAGTAGAGCCCACTGCCGTCCTTCCGCAACACGCCGAGATCGTCGAATCCAGAAATGCGCAGTTGGAATACACCCGCATCGGAACGCACCGTCCCGCTGCTGTCAACAGAAAAAGACGCGTCCGAAACCGGAATCGGGCCGTTCTCACCGAGTACACGATGGCCTGAGAT
>JAAYKS010000308.1 GCA_012522285.1 Clostridiaceae bacterium
CGACACGACCGTACGCCAGGCCCCCAGTTTAAATCTGTACTCTTCATACCGGCCTGCGGGCAGAAATCCGAATGCCTCGTGGAGTGCCATACTCGCGGGGTTTGGCTGGGTGACGCCCGCATAGGCGCGGTGATATCCTTCCTCACGCAGGAGACGGAGAAGCTCCGCGTAGAGCAGGCGCCCGTACCCACGGTGGCGGACGTCGCGCCGCAGATAGATCGTGACCGAGACCGAATGACAGTAGGCGGCACGTTCGTGAAAACGGCTTGCATAAGCATATCCGAGGAGCCGGTGTTCCGGGTCGTCCGTTGCGTCCCCGGTTGTTCCGGATTCTGGTTCCGGTTCCGGGTCCTCGAGGACCAGCCAGGGGTAGCGCGAACCGGTCTCGACGATCCGCCGGCGCATTTCAACCTCGTCCGGAGGGTCGATCTCAAACGTGATCACCGTCTCCCGGACATAGGGCGCATAGATCGCGGCGACCGCGGCCGCGTCGGATGCGAGCACCCGACGGATGCGGATTCCGTTCCAGTCTGTATCCCGGGAGGCGCCGGAGGAACCGGACGCCCGCGCGGGCAAGTCAGGACCGCCGCTTTTGCGCGGCGTAGTAGTTGATCAGGCAGCCTTCCAGGAGGATGGTCTTTTCGTCGGGGGTGAGGGGCGCGATGTGCAGCAGCAGATCACGGACCTGCTCGCCCGACACCACTTTGGCAGGAATATCCGACCGGCCTTCCTCGACCGCGCGACGGATGTCCGGCACAAACACGAAGTCTCCGGACTCATAGGAGAACGGCTCGTCTGCGTCGATCGTGAAGGGGAGGATGCCCCAGTTGATGCAGTTGCTGCGATACCGCTTGGTGGCGTAGTCCCGCGCGATGTTGGCCATGCCGCCCAGCACGCGCTGGCAGGAGGCCGCCTGTTCGCGGGCGGAGCCGTCACCCGGCTTGTTGGCAAAGATCGCCGAACCCAGGGCGGTGCGCGACAGCAGATCGGCGGGCATCCCCAGTGCGTCGGCCGCCAGCGCGAGCGCCTCCAACATGTCCTGCGGGAGAGCCGCTGCCGGGTCGCCGGCTTGCTCGAACGCCTCGCGGCGGGTCTTTTCGGCCTGCATGACCGCTTTGGACTGGCCGACGTAGGCGGGATCGCGGCGGGAGAGCGTGAACTCCGCCAGCCGGATCGGGTTGGAACGGTAGGAGGACGTCTCGCCCGAGGGGATCAGCTCATCGGTCGTGGTGACCGGGTCCCGGATCACGCTCGCGAGACGGAGCAGCAGGTGGTCGGTCAGCGGATACATGCGCGGCCAGTCCGCGATGTTGGGACCGAACCGGAGCTCGGTGGCCGGATCCGGTTTGCCGTACCCCTGGTAGACCCGCTTGTCGTAGGGGGACCGGTCAAAAGTGTACGTGAGGTCGGGCATCTGGTAGTCCACATCGGTGGCGGGGGTGAGCCGGCCGCCGTTGGCCGCGGTGGCGGCGATGGAACGCGCGTCCATGAGCGCGACCGCCGCGATCTGTCCCTGGCCGGGTTTGGAACCCTCCCGGGAGGGGAAGTTGCGGGTGGTGTGGCGGATCGACAATCCGTTGTTGGCCGGGACGTCGCCCGCGCCGAAACAGGGACCGCAGAATGCGGGCTTGGAGACCGCGCCGGAGGCCAAAAGGTCGGCCAGCGCGCCGTTGCGCGCGATCGCGAGGTTGACCGGGGTGCTGGCGGGATAGACGCTCAGTGAGAAGTAGCTGTCTCCGACCGATTGCCCGCGGAGGATGGCCGCGGCTTCACAGATGTTCTCGAAGGTGCCGCCCGCGCAGCCCGCGATGATGCCCTGGTCGACGACGAGCCGTCCGTCGACGAGTTTGTCGAGCAGGTTGAGCGAGACTTCCGGTCCGAACTGCGCGCGCGTATCGGCTTCGACCGCGGCCAGGATGTCCGCGGGATGGTCCGCGAGATCCCGGACCAGAACCGCGTTGCTCGGGTGGAACGGGAGCGCGACCATCGGCTCGATCGCCGAGAGGTCGACCCGGACGACCGCGTCGTAGCGCGCGACCGCTCCGGGGGCCAGCCTTTTGTAGGCGTCCGGACGACCGTGGATGCGGAAGTATTCCGCGACTTTGTCGTCAGTGGTCCAGATGGAGCTCAGGCAGGTGGTCTCGGTCGTCATGACGTCGATACCGTTCCGGAAATCGACCGACAGTCCGGCGACACCGGGGCCCGCGAACTCCAGGACTTTGTTTTTGACAAAGCCGGAGGCGAACACCGCGCCGGTGAGCGCAACCGCGACATCGTGGGGGCCGACACCCCGGCGGGGCGTCCCCTCCAGATAGACGAGGACGACGTCCGGGGCAGAGATATCATACGTATTGCTGAGCAACTGCTTGACCAGCTCGGGGCCGCCTTCGCCGACGCCCATGGTACCGAGCGCGCCGTAACGGGTATGCGAGTCGGAACCGAGGATCATGCGGCCGCAACCGGTCATTTCCTCGCGCACGTACTGGTGGATGACTGCCTGGTTGGCGGGGACATAGATCCCGCCGTATTTGTGGGCGGCGGACAGACCGAACACGTGATCGTCTTCGTTGATGGTGCCACCGACCGCGCACAGCGAGTTGTGGCAGTTGGTCAGTACGTAGGGAACCGGGAATCGCTCGAGCCCGCTGGCGCGCGCGGTCTGGACGATGCCGACATAGGTGATGTCGTGGGAGGCCATCGCGTCGAACCGGATGCGCAGGTCGGTTTCGTCGCCCGCGACATTGTGCGCGGCCAAAATGGTGTGCGCGATGGTCTGCCGGCGGGCTGTCTCGGCCGCTCCGGTCTGTTCGACGGCATCCAGCCGTTCGCCGGGGAGACCGGCGGCGGCAAGAGCCCCGAGGGACTGTTCGCGCGTCATGTCGTCGAGAATCAGGGCGGTGCCGTCGATGAGCCAGGCACCTTTGTTGTGCAGAGTGATCATGCGGGGGATCTCCGTTTCTACTGTCACAGTCACACCGGCGTCCTGCCGTTCACCGCCCCGGAACGGGGCGGACCGTATGCACTATCATGTTATAACGGATGGCGCGATCACACAACCAAAACAGCCGGCGCCGGAGGGCGCAGGCCGCAGGTTGGCTGGCGTTTACCGGGGGATCCGTACGCTCAGTCGTCCACCCTGTTGAAAAAGGTCCAATGCGTCCCGGCTTCCGCGTCCGCGGCCGTCGGCGCGTAGGTGTCCTCCCAGAGTCCGATGATCTGCGCGTCCCCGTCGAGCAGGACGATATAGGAAACCAGAGTCCCGACCCCGCTGAAAACATAGGCTTGACCGACCAGTTTTTCCCCGGAAAACGGACTAAAGTCATAGCCGTTTTGGGTGGATTCCGCAAGCTTCCCAGCCAGGTAACGATCGGTGCCTTTCTGTTTGTCCGAATCGAACGTCGACGGCATCTCGACGAGGAACGTGAAAAATTCCGCCGGTTGGGGGGTGAGTCCGCGTTCGGCGGCCAGATCGCAGAGTACGCCGGATCCGCCGTTGATGAACCGTACCAGCTTAAAGGGATCCACGCGTTTATTGAGTGCCCGCTCGTCTTTTGACTCTCCGTAGAAGAGGTTCTGCTCTTCACGGGTAGGCCTTGTCACCTGACCACCACCCGGAAGGAAGAAACCACACCCGCAAGTCAGCAGGAGGAGGGTGACCGACAGACAGCCGATCGCCAGGCGGCCCAGCCATACCGGCGGACTCCGCCGCCCGCGGCCGGTCATGGTGCCTCCTCCTCGACCCGCCCGTCGCGCAGCCGCACCGTGCGGCCGCACGTGTCCGCGACGTTCCGGTCGTGCGTTACGATGATGATCGTTCGTCCGGTCTCATACAGGCGGCAGAAGATGTCGAGTATCCCCCGCTCGGTCTCTTCGTCCAATGCGCCTGTTGGCTCATCCGCGAGCCCCAGCGCGGGCTCATGGACAACCGCACGGGCGATCGCTACCCGTTGCTGATCACCGCCGGAGAGTTCCAGCGGGGTTTTGCGCGACTTGTCCGCCAGCCCCAGTTCTTCCAGGATCCCCCCCACGCGACTCCGGATCACGCTTCCGCGTAAACGGCGCTGCCGCAGGGGAAGCGCCACATTCTCATACACGGTCATGTCCTCGATCAGAGCGAAGTCCTGTACGATGAAACCGACTTGCTCGCGCCGGAAAGCCGCCGCGCGGGAAGGGTTGTCAATCCGGACCTTGGTGCCGTCGAATAGGTACTCTCCCTCGCTCATACGATCCAGCGCGCCGAGAATGTTGAGCAGGGTGGACTTGCCCGAGCCGGACTTTCCCATAATCGCGACCATCTCGCCCTTTCCAATCATCAAATCGACGCCGCGCAAGGCATGAACCGCAAGCGCTCCGGGTTTATGCCACAATGAAGAGCGTCCGTCTCCGTATGTCTTGTGAACGTTTTTCAATTCGATCAAGCTCATGTGTGCCTCCCCCGGATATGTTCCGCCGGCCTCAGCCGAACCAGGTTGACCAGGACCGGAATCGTGGTCAGGCTGAAGACGCCGGCCGCCAGCGCCAGCATCCTGCGGACGGTCAGGATGACCGGCATCCCATAATACGAACCCGCATCCAGAAGCAGGTAGGCGCACAGGATGGCCGGCAGGACAAGCAGGGCGTTTTCAATCAGGCAGATCGCCAGGATTCGCCCGGGACCGCTGCCGGTCGTCAGATAAATCGCATACGTCAGACGGTTGTTCCGGAACTTGATTCCGACCAGGATGGAGATGGACAGCACCACTACAGACAGGACTACACCGACCAGCACCCAGGTCAGCACCAGGTTCTGGTTGGAGCTGCTTGTCAAAGCCACCATTTCCGTGCCGGCGATGGTGGTGCAGCGCATGGCGTAGGAGCAGATCCTCACCGACAGGTTCCGGATCCACTCGGCAGGATTGATGCCCGGACGATTCGCCAGCAGAAAAGGCGTGCCGATACTGGTGCTGCGGACGAAGGTTTTCGGATCTCCGCCGAAGGACGAGCAACTGAGCGCATCGTCAAAAGACGGCATCAGGATCGTCTTGTCGAGAACCATCATGCCGCCCCAGATGGACGGCGCCATCATCCCATGATCCAGAAATCCCACGACGACCAGTGTCATCGGCTCCGTTTGCCAGGAGACACGGAGGGTGTCACCGATCCGGAGCCAGTCGGCATACTCATACCCCATGACCACCTCGACCGGTACGCCTTTCTCGTAGGTGCCGCTTTCTTCCGATGCCATGCGGCCTTCCATCAGGGTCAGCCCGAAGAGTCCGTATACATTCGGGGTCACGTTGACGGCCTGCAACCCGCAGGAGTACAGATCCCCTGTGGACATGCCAACATCGAATCCATAGGTGAAAGACCGTGGAAATTTCCAACCGGAATCGATGACCGGAATGGCATGCGGAGACATGTTGTAGGCCGTGTAGTCCGGATTCCCGCGGATCTCATCGAAGAAGCGGCGCAGGTTGGTGATCCCGTCGTCGGAGGCGAAATACCGGTCCGCATCGCTTTGCTGTGCCGGCAGGACATCGATGACGAAAGCGTCGTAGTCGGACAGCTGGTTCACCATGAAATTGCTTTTTTTGACTCCGATGGAATTCAGGTCGACCATGATGAGAAAAGCGACCGCCGCACTGAGCGTCAGCACCAGAAACATCAAAAACCAGTACCCCTTGTGTTTGAAGAAGCTGCGGACAACCTCGTTCCAGATCAATGTCATCGGTTCCGCCCCCCCCCATCTATCGGAGTATCCGAACGACGTCCGCCCGGACGGCGCGCAGCAATGCGGGAATCGTGACCGACAGCCCCGCGAGAAAGGAGATGCCGGCCACGGTTGCCGACTGCCGGACAAAGGTGGTTTTGACCACATAGATCCCGGACACCGAGAGCACACCCTGCAGAACCAGCGCCGATCCGATCCCGGACACCGCCAGGATCAGGTAGGTGCCCAGTATGGCGGCGCAGATCCGCTTTCCATCGTATCCGACCAGCCGATAGACCGCGATCACATAGATCTTGCGGTTGATCCACACCACCATGAGGATCGCACTGCTCAGCAGCATGATCGTGATGATGACAACCAGATACAGCCATCCCCAATACAGTTGCGGCGCAACGATGTCAATCGGTTCCAGCGGCGGATCCAGGGATTCCAGCGGACCGATGCCCAAGGCGCCGGCTTTGCCTGCGATGCCTTGAAAAACGTCAACCGCGGCATCTCCATCGACGTAGAAGCGGCTGCCGGCCAATCGCTCCTCCGGGATCGACCCAAGCCCGACCATCACAAGATGGTTGAGCATGCTGTCGTACTCCGTTCCCATACGGCCGATGACCTCGTGAACGACACCCAGCAGCTCAATGGTCTGAATACCGCCCGAGTCGCGCACTTCATCCCACCGCCCGGTGCCGACAACCGCCAACGGATGGATCCCAGTACAATCGGACTCCTTGAGAAAACGGCCCTCGATCATCGGAGGTGTCTCGGGAGACCCGCTGATATAGACTCCCCGGATATCCTCCACGGAATTGACGACCAGATAATCGGATGCCCCTTCGACATCGACTGCCGTCAAAACTTTCCCACCGAGATCCGGCCGGCCGGCGGGGAAATAGAAAAACACCGCGTTCTCGCTATAGAATCCGCGCCCTGCACGGAGCAGACTCTCCTGGTCAAACAACAGGCTCATGAAGAGTCCGACGGTCATGGTCAATGCGACGAAGAGCACGACGATCGGCAACGATAGGCGGGACAACCTGACAGCCAGGCTTTTCTGACCCACTTACATTCCCCCTTGAATGAAAAGCCGGGAGGCGAACACTAGACATTCGCCTCTCGCTTCTCATGGTGATGTATAGAAAATATTCCTCACTATGAAATGATCATCCGGGATATCCACAACTGAAATATGTGGACGTGAAGAACGGCCCATAATTATTGTGCGCCCAAGGAGTATACGCTGTAACTGTTCCGGTACCGTAAGTATAATCGACTCCTGACATCAGTTGCCATGATGAATCGGAGTACGAGTAAAGAATGCTTCTGGCACCATGCGTGTGACCATTGTTGTCAACGTCTTGAATCTGTGCGTATGCGCGTGTATAGTTGCCGCTATATTGCAGTCCAGAACTACGCGCACACACGGTTGCTGACACAATGGTAGCAGACCATCAGCAGTGTAGCAACCAAGGCAGACAGAACCTTCTTTTTCATTTCCCGCACCCCACGAAAACGAGAATCATCTTGAAGCTAACTATTGTACCCCCTGACTGTCTATATACTCCCCCATTTGCATCGTACTCCCCCGAGTTGATTCCTTGATTGTCTGCTTAGCAAATGCGGGTGGTTTTACTAATGGTACTCACGAAATACCAGAACACTATATTGCGATACAACATAGTCCCCAAAAGAGGATACAGTAATATCAAATCAGATCCAACTCGATATTATCATCTATTTGAACACATGACAATAGGGTAGCAAAATATATATATAAAATGCTGCAAAGAGTCGATTCTATTCACATGTTTCTGTAGTTAAGAAGCCGAGATAGAGGTGATTAGTCAGAGTAATAATATAACTTTACTCTCTGTGAAAGGCATCTACTCAATTCTAGCTGGCGCATGTACCACCCAAATCCCTACCGCGAATAGATCCAGTTGATCACCCGGCGGAACACCCGGGCGGGCAGCAGCCGATGAGCAAGCGCGGTGACGGGGTAGAGCAGATTGCCCGCCACCACGCGCGGGGGCGGATTACGCCGGAAGATCAGCCGGGTAAAGGCAGAGGCGACTTTCTCCGGACTGTCCCCGTCTCTCTCGCTTTTTGACATGTATGAGATAGAGCGCTCAAACGATCCGTTGTAGAGAGAGGCGGGATGCCCCGCTCCTTTTGCGGTGATACGGGCGTCGGTGAAACCGGTTCGGGTGTCTCCGGGCTGCACGAGCACACAGCGGACGCCAAAACGGCGGATTTCACCGTCGAGTGCCTGCGAAAGCGCGTCGATCGCGGCTTTGGAAGCGCTATAGTGGGCCTGGTACGGGATGGGCACGAAGCCTGCCACCGAACCGGTGTTGAGGATCAGCCCCCGCCCGGCCGCGCGCAGGTAGGGCAATGCCAGCCGGCACATCCGAAGCGTGCCGAAAAAGTTGGTTTCCATTTGCGCGCGGGCGTCCTCGTCGGAGGTCTCCTCGACCGGACCGGCAATCCCGTACCCCGCGCAGTTGACGAGGATGCCGAAAACTCCGCCGTTTTCCTCGGCGATCCGGGACAGCGCGTATGCCGCCACTGTCTCGTCGTTGACGTCACACGCGAGAGGGAGGATGGTACCTCCGCCTGAGTACTTCTCTGCGGGAGCATCCATATGCGCCCGACGGGAAAGTGAATATACCTGAAATCCGCGTACCGCAAGCTGATGTGCTACGGCGCGCCCGATCCCCGAACTGGCTCCGGTGACGACGGCGACTCGGCCATATTGGCAGCGATCTGCATTTCTCATGGGGGGTCTCCCGTCTGTTATCGTTTATTCCGCCTGTGCGGCGGTTACCGATATCGTACCAGACGCAGTGGCGTTACACCGGATCCGTTATCAGTCAGATCAGCAACGGATGTCGGTGTCTTGCATACCCGTCATGTCCTGTCCTTCGACCAACAACACGTGGTCCCGTGCTGCAAGTGTCCTCATACCAGCCGTGAAACCGGATCTGGAGAACAGGGCGTAACGGATGCCGCGCCCATGGCGGATCAGCTCCCCGCGCTCGCGAAGCAACTCGAACACCTCCACATCCACCGGCTCGTTCCGCCACTTGCACTCACCGATCAGGATCTCTTCCGGATGCACCGCGACGACATCGATTTCCTCTTCACGTTTTTTGCGGGGGTTGTTGCCCCACCACCGGCCATATTCCTGATACACCGGAACCATTCTGCCCTGTTGCACTTCATGTTGGATATATTGCATGGAGATATCCTCGAAGATTGGCCCGAAGTATGCGTCCAGCTCCGGATCGATGATTTGTTCCCATGCCTCGTTCGACAGCCCCAGACTGACCAGCGCGAGACTGCGTGGCAGAAAGCGGTACCAGAAACGATACAGATTGTCTGCCAGTGAATACAAAGTTTTGCGGGCATTTTTTTCCCCAACCGGCATCTTTTTGACGACGATTTCCAGATCCAGAAGTGCTTTGATATAGGAGGAGATGTCCCGGGCGTCCTTGCCGACTTTCTGTGCGATCTCATACTGTCGGGTATGGCCTCCCGCGATGGCGTCGATGACGCTGTTGTAAACCGCCGGTTCCCGCATCTCCTGCTGCATCAGGTTAGCAGGTTCCTGCGCAAGATGTCCGCTCAAAGACAAGAACTCAGCTTTGACGGCGGAGGGAAAGTCTGGATGTGCGGAAAAGTATTCCAGATACTGCGGAATGCCGCCGCATGCGCCGTATCCGTACAACGCGTCCTGCCAGCTCCAATGTTTGAAAAATCCAATGCTTTCCCAACAGGGAAGGGGCGACACCTTCAATTGTGCTGTTCGTCTGCCATACAAAGGGCTCTGGTATCCCAAAACCTGGTGCTCCATAAAACTCATGGACGAGCCACAGAGAATCAGGAACAACTGGGTCTGCTTCCAGTCGTGGTCGATCACCTTCTGGAGCATGGAAGACAGAGCGGGTTCTGTTTGGGCGATATAGGGATACTCATCCATCACCAGGACGATCCGCTGCTCCCGCGTCTGTTTGGTTATGTAGGAAAACGCATCTTCCCACGACTGAAACTGACGGATAAAGTCAGATCCTTCGGAAGGCAGCTGCTCCAGCACGTCCTGGGAAAAAGCGCGCAGATGCGCGTCCCGTGTCTGTTGGATTCCCACATGAAAAAGCGTCCTTTTGTTTTTACAGAACTCTTGAATCAGTCGTGTTTTGCCCACACGACGGCGGCCGTACAGGACAAACATCTGGAACCCGGGCATCTTGTATCGCAGTTCCATTTCGCGCAGCTCTTGTTTTCTTCCTATAAACATATTGTGACTCCCCATAAAATTGCGTTCTGCGAACGGATGGCTGCGTAAAGATGCGGTTTATCGGATTGTGTTTCGACGAATCGTGTTACGATGATTCTACCGCTCTTTTCATCCATCCGCAATGGATGATGCGCGGTTTATCGGATCGTGTTACGTCGAATCGTGATCCGATGATCAACGGCACGGACAAACCGGCCACAAGAGTCGGCGATTTTGGCAGGGGGTGCGCTGCGGTATTCACATAGGCGTTTCCGTGGTATCATCTAAGTACTTTGGCGGTCAAAACATTATTGTGTGAACGGGCAATGAGGCCCGCACAGGCCGCTTCGGGAGGACAGCCATGGACCTGTTCCAGAAATGCCGCGAGTACACCCGGGTGCAGCAGGCCAAGGAAGCCGGGCTTTACCCGTTTTTCCATTCGCTCCAGAGCGGACAGGATACCGAGGTCGTCATGGAAGGCCGCCGCACCATCATGCTGGGGTCCAACAACTACCTCGGGCTGACGTCCGACCCCCGGGTCAAGGAGGCCGCGATCCGCGCGGTCGAGAAATACGGCTCCGGCTGTTCCGGCTCCCGTTACCTCAACGGCACCCTGGACATGCACCTTGAGTTGGAAAGCGCTTTTGCGTCGTTCCTCCACAAAGAGGATTCGATGATCGTGTCGACCGGGTTCCAGACCAACCTGTCCATCCTGTCCTCGATTGCTGGCCGCGGGGACACCATCCTGTCCGACAACATGAACCATGCGAGCATCGTGGACGGTACCCGCCTCAGCTTTGCCCGCACCATCAAATACAAGCACAGCGATATGGAAGATCTGGAACGTCTCCTGGCGAAATGCGCGGAGGACCCGAACGCAGGGGTTCTGATCGTGTCCGACGGCGTGTTCAGTATGGAAGGCGAGATCTGTGACCTCCCGAATATCGTCCGGCTCGCGCGTAAATACGGGGCCCGCATCATGCTGGACGACGCCCACGCGGTCGGCGTGCTGGGTGCGCACGGCAGGGGGACGGCGGAGCATTTCGGGCTGGAGTCCGAGGTCGATCTGATCATGAACACCTTTTCCAAAACCTTCGCCTCGCTGGGCGGCGCGGTCGTCGGCGACCACTGTGTCATCGACTACATCCGGCATACCGCGCGGCCGTTCATCTTCAGCGCCTCGATTCCACCCGCACAGGTGGCGGCGGCGCGCGAGTCACTGCGCATCCTGGAAGCCGAGCCCTGGCGGGTCCGCCGGCTGAACGAAATCTCCGCCAAAGCGCGGGGGATGCTGTCCGCCCTCCCGCATGTGAGAGTACACGATTCCGGCAACAGTCTTGTGCCGATCATCCCGATCCTGACCGGGAGCATCGGACGCACCTTGTTTACCGCAAAGTATCTGCTTGAGAACGGCGTCTATGTGAATCCGGTTCTCCCCCCCGCGGTGACGCTTGAGAATTGTCTTCTGCGGACCAGCTATACTGCAACCCACACCGACGCCCAGATCGAGGAGGCAATCGGGATCATCGGACAGGTGTTCGCGGAGATGGCGGCCAATACCGAGGTGGACTTCGACATCACGTTGTGACGTAGAGCGCACACACGGGAACACGCATCAGGCGGTTCCTTCAACCAGCGACAGGGACAAAGGCCGTCCTCCGCACAAAAAGCGGGAGCGGCTTTTTCTTTTATGAACGAAACCGCACGTATTTCGGCGATCGCCGATGTTCAGGGCAAAAACCGTCAGATTGCCAATGGTACATGCCTTGAATCAAACAGCGCAACACAGTTATACTGCTTCCTAATGCGGCTTTTTTCCGCGATACGCGAAGGTGTGTGGGCGGAGGATGCGATATATGGATCCGGAGGTATCGATTTGTGAAAGGTTTCCTGGTCATAGCGATCGCGGCGGTTGCCCTCTCCCTGGCGTTCGCGGCGTACAACTACCTGGCAGTCCGACGGCGCAGCCGCGGGACCGACCGTATGGGCGAATTGTCCGACATCATCGCGGACGGAGCCCGAACGTTCATCAAAAGCGAGTACCGGATCATTGCGATTGCGGCGGCCGGTATCACCGTCCTGCTCAGTCTGATGATCGAATGGTATGTGGGCATCGCCTTCCTGACCGGCACGATCATGAGCGCGACGGCCGGCTACATCGGCATGAGGATCGCGACGATCGCCAACGTGCGGGTCGCCAACGAAGCCCGCGTCTCCAAGTCAA
>JAAYKS010000309.1 GCA_012522285.1 Clostridiaceae bacterium
GATGTCAAAAGGCGGCTTTGAAGCGGCCCTATTCATTGTAACCGCTTTTCCCATCCCGTGTCCTGCGCCAAGCGTCGCCAGAAACGCCAAACCCGTGCGTCCGAACCGGTGCTGTTCTTGTATATTAGATAGAGATAAGCGCGACAGGTCCGCTCGTGCGGCTCCGGTCTTTCCCAACATGAAAGGAGATCCCCCATGCCTACGATCACAAAGCAAGGTGACAGATTGGCCTACCGCTTCGACTCCGAAACGCTCTGGATCGAGCCTTGGGGGCCCGACTCGCTGCGGGTCCGGGCGACACACGCGGCCGGGATGCCCGCAGAGGACTGGGCCTTGATTCCGCCCGCGGTGCTTGCTTCGGGATCTGTGCGGATCGACCTGACCGACCTCGACGCGGCCGCCGCCCGTGCGTCCGGCGCTGTGGCTTCCAGCCCGGAGGTCGGATCGGGGACCGGCCTGGGATCGGTCACCGCGGCGACGATCACCAACGGGCGCATCACCGCACGGCTGACCGCCACAGGCAAGCTGACCTTTGTGAACCAGCGCGGACAGGTGCTGCTGGAAGAATTCTTGCGCAACCGGTCAGATCTGCACGCGGACTACTGCAGTGCGCTCGACATCGACGCGCGCGAATTCAAACCCAACGTGGGCGGGGATTGGGCGCTGACCGTCCGGTTCGAGTCGGCCGCGCCGGAACGGCTCTTCGGGATGGGACAGTACCAGCAGCCCAACCTCGACCTCAAGGGGAGCGATCTCGAACTGGCTCACCGGAACTCGCAGGCCAGCGTTCCCTTTGTGCTCTCCTCCCGCGGATACGGATTTTTGTGGAACAACCCGTCGGTCGGACGGGTGGTGTTCGGGCGCAATGTGACCACCTGGCAGGGAGTCTCCACCCGCTCGATGGATTACTGGATCACCGCAGGCGATACCCCGGCCGAGATCGAGGAGGCCTATGCCCGCGCCACCGGCACCGTGCCGATGATGCCGGAGTACGCGATGGGATTCTGGCAGTGCAAACTGCGGTACCAGACCCAGGAAGAGCTGCTTTCGATCGCGCGCGGATACAAGGAGCGAGGACTGCCGATCTCGGTGATCGTCGTGGACTTTTTCCACTGGCCGCTGCAGGGCGACTGGCGGTTCGATCCGACCTACTGGCCGGACCCGGACGCCATGATTGCCGAGCTCAAGGAGATGGGCATCGAGCTGATGGTTTCGGTCTGGCCCACTGTCGATTACCGCAGCGAGAATTTTCATGAGATGAAAGACAAAGGGTACCTCATCCGCACCGAGCGGGGGGTACGCATCTCGATGACCTTCCAGGGCAACACGGTGCATTTTGACGCCACCAACCCGGAGGCCCGGGACTTTGTGTGGCAGACCGCCAAGAAGAACTACTGGGACAAGGGGGTGCGGGTGTTCTGGCTGGACGAGGCTGAACCGGAGTATGCGGTCTACGATTTTGACAATTACCGTTATCACCTGGGGCCCAACGTCCAGATCGGCAACCTCTACCCCGTGATGTATGCCAAAACTTTCTTTGACGGGATGCGGGATGCGGGCCAGGAGAACGTGCTCAATCTGCTGCGCTGTGCCTGGGCGGGCAGCCAGCGGTACGGGGCGCTGGTGTGGTCGGGCGACATCCACTCGAGCTTTGCCAGCCTGCGCAACCAGCTGGCCGCGGGTCTCAACATGGGCATCGCCGGCATCCCCTGGTGGACCACCGACATCGGGGGATTCCACGGGGGCGACCCGAACGATTCGGCATTCCGCGAGCTGTTCGCGCGCTGGTTTGAGTACGGGACCTTCTGTCCGGTGATGCGGCTGCACGGCGACCGCGACCCCAAGCAGCCACAGGTGGGTACCACGGGCGGCGCGACCTGCCTGTCGGGCGCCGCCAACGAGGTGTGGTCGTACGGAGAGGAAGTGTACGGCATCTGCCGGGAGCACCTGTTCCTGCGGGAGCGGCTGCGCCCGTATATCACGGACCGCATGACCGAGGCACACGAAAAGGGGACGCCGGTGATTCGGCCGCTGTTCTACGACTTTTCGGAGGATCCGGAGGCGTGGACGGTGGAGGACCAGTACCTGTTTGGGCCGGACGTATTGGTCGCACCGGTGCTGGAGGCAGGCGCGCGGTCGCGACAAGTGTATCTGCCGGCGGGTTGTGACTGGATCGACGCCTGGAGCGGCGGCACCTATGCCGGCGGCCGGTGCGTGATGGCCGACGCCCCGCTGGGGCGCATTCCGGTTTTTGTACGCGAAGGAGCCGCGGTGCGGGAGGTGTTTGCAATGACTGCGCAAGAGGAGCGGACGGACAAGTAACCCAGCCGAGTTTTTTGGAATTGTTTCAGTTGTGTACTATTTTTGCAAGAGAAAAAAAATACGGTTGACATCCATTGGCTCCAAGTTTCCGATATTGTTGTCATACAGGACGCATCATCTCGCGACATATGGGGTTCTATTGTCGGTTGTGCTCGTCCAGGCGATCAACTATTATGGAAAATCTCCGATATATGAATTACAAATGCAATTTTTGTTTCGGAGTACGGGGAGGTTTTCGGTTACATGGATGTATACGTGGCTCGCCAGCCAATTTTCGACCGGCAGATGAATACTGTCGGATATGAACTCTTATATCGCCGAAGTGAGAACAATTACTACGAAGGGATTGATGATTCACAAGCTACCGCGGATGTCATCCACAATGCTTTCCTTGTTATGCAGTTCGACAACCTCACAGGAGGGGGAAAGGCATTCATCAATTTCACCCAATATCTCCTCGAAGAGGGGATTCCCCATATGCTGCCGAAAGAAAATGTTGTGATCGAAATCACCGAAAAGATTGAGCCTACCGAGTCGGTGCTCGAGGCGTGCCGCAACCTGAAAGAGGCTGGATACACGATCGCCCTCGACGATTTCGTGTTAACGGATGCTGGATTGCCTTTACTGGAGCTTGCCGACATCGTTAAAGTGGATGTGCTGGTCACGGGACCCGACGAACAGGAAAGTCTGATCCAGAAGTACGGATCCCGCTGCTTGTTCCTTGCCGAAAAGGTGGAAACCCGGGAAGAGTATCTGGCCGCGGTCGTGCGTGGGTTTCATCTGTTTCAAGGGTATTTTTTCGCCAAGCCTGTCATACATCGGGCGAGTGACCTTGGCGGATTTGATGCTTCACTGATCCGTCTCATGCACGAAACCAACCGGGACGATGTCGATTACCAGCGCCTAGCCGAGATTATTGAGAAGGACATTGGTCTGTCGTATAAGTTGCTTAAGTCTGCCCGTTCGCTCTATTACGGTGCACGCAATCCGGTTACGACGATCAAACAGGCGTTGGTACGACTTGGCGCGTCCGAGTTGCGCAAATGGGTGTTCTTGATGATGCTTAAAGGCGTGCAGGTGCAGGAGAATCGCGAGTTGATCGACAATTGTCTGGTGCGCGGGCGCATGATGGAATTGATCGCCCTCGAGGTGGGCCTCAAAGAAGATCACATGAATTATTTCCTGACTGGTTTGTTTTCCTCGATCGACGTATTGCTCCATCGCGACATGTCCGACATTCTGGAAGAACTTGCGATCGATGGAGAAGTCCGTGCGGCACTGCTTGGCGATCACAATCGTCTTCGCAGGATGCTGGATTCGATTATGGTGTATGAGCGGGGCGATTGGGGAGCGCACAAGGACACTCCACAGTACCATATTGCGGAAATCACTCGGATGAGACTCTATTTTCGAGCCTTGCAATGGA
>JAAYKS010000043.1 GCA_012522285.1 Clostridiaceae bacterium
GCGATCAGCGCACCCTGCCCTTTCGCATCGGCCGGATACCGGTCCAGAATCCGTCCGATCACCATGGCTGACTCGCGGGTTGCCTCGAGCACATCGATGGAAACGCCGTTTTGCACGCGGATCAAATCGACGACATAATCCCGGTTTTCCGCTTCCCGCAACGCGGTGGTGGCAACGGTTCTGGATCGTGACACGCCATACTCCCGCATGACCTGGGCATAATCTTTCAGGATGCGGGACAGCAGTGCCACGCTGTCGAACCGGATGCGGCGGGAGGTGAAGACCTCGCGTCCGATCCGAACGGGTCTTTCCAGTGATTCAAGCTCCCGCCAGCCATCCCCGGTTACCTGGACGACACGCATACGCACAGACGAGGAACCGATTTCTGTTACCGATAAAACAGGGGTGTCGATGTGGTCGTCCATCCGCATGTGAGACCGCCTTCCATCCCTACAGGCTATTCCTTGCGCCCTCTTGCCGGTGAACGCGCGACGAGAGATTTTCTTTATTGTATCATTTGTATGAAGACATCTGAGTGAGAACCACTTCCGATCCTTTCGGTTGTGGAGAGAGATGAGGAGGTGCGTATGGCAATCACAAGACACGATCGGGTGACCGTTCAATGGTTGGGTCACTCCTGTTTCCGGATCGACAACGGAACCAACTCGATCGTGATTGATCCGTACAACGATAAGATCGGGTATCCGGCGCTCCACACCCGGGCGTCGATGGTGACCGCCAGTCACGGACACGGGGATCACAACTGTTTTGAAGCGGTCGAGCGTCTCCCGTACGAAACCGATCCAGACGCTGCCATCACGGTCGAGAACGTCGAAACGTTCCACGATGCCGAGGGGGGGACCGCACGCGGCAAGAACAAAGTACAGATCGTCCATACGGGCGGGTTTTCGATTGTACATCTCGGAGACTTGGGGCATCTGCTGAGCGATGAACAGGCAGCAGCGATCGGACAGCCGGATCTCCTGCTGATACCAGTCGGCGGGTTTTATACCATCGACGCCACACAGGCAGCTGCCACGGTCAGACAGCTCCAGCCGGGGGTGGTCATTCCGATGCACTACCGGCATGCGTATGGTCCGGACCAGATCGCTCCGGTTGACGACTTTCTCGACGCAATGCGGGAGGAGTTCGAGATCATGAATGTCGGCAGCGATATCATCGCACTGGATCGGTCGTTGTTTGGGAAAGTGCTGGTACTGCGTTACCGGCAGGCATAAGGATCTGAATCCCTGTTTCAGATCTTTTGGGTCCGTCAATAGATTTTCCTCATTGCATTTCTTCTCTTTTTCCTGGTCGCCTTCATCGCAGCCGTATCCACGATTCAAAATTACCCCGTCGTTAACAGTATGAAACACCCCCGCGGCCGTCTGTCTGTACAGGGCCGCGGGGGCGTTTGCTACCAGCAGATGTCTGTATCAGAATCGTCCGCGATCTGCCCAGAGTCCCAGCGCCGGGTTGGGGATGTAATAGACTTCCTCACCCGCCACCGTCTGGAATCCAGCTTTCATCCGATCCGGATGGTACGTCTGAACCGCTTCGTCGTAATCCATCCATCCGAACCCCACGCCTTCGACTTCTTCCCGGCTGAGCAGACGGGTGGCATAGGTGATGGAGAAACGTCCGTCCGATGAACCGTGGATCAGGTGTGCCGGGACTGACTGGTTGTTCTGGAGATCCTCGTTCTCGCGAAACAACGAGAGCACCCGCTCCCGCCCGACATAGCCATATTTTCGGATGAGGCGGTCGTTTTCCACATCCTCCCCAAAACGGGAAATACCGGGTGCGAGCACCAGCAGCTGTCCGCCATCCGCGATCGCCATGCGGGTCCGGTAAACCGCCTTGTTGCCCAGCCAGGTGCTCTTGAACTCCTGACCGTCGAGATAGACGACCACTTTTTCGAGCGGTTTATCCACGAAGATCAGATTCTTTTTCTGGCTGAGCGCCACGGCTTGTTCAAACAGCGCGCGTTCCCGGCCGATGTAGAGCCCCCGGACCGAAATGTCGGTTCCGACGGCCGTGGTGACCGTCAGCACATAGAGGAGCGGGATTTGTCCCAGCGTGTGTTCCTGTGCGTAGTCGAACAGTTTGCGGACCGGCGAATGGTCTTTGCCCATGATGCGCTCCAGCCCGTAAAACGCGCCGAGCATGTGGGAGCTGCTGATCATGGAAGATCCGCCGCATCCGACAAACAGATTTTTGCTCTGGTTGGCCATCCCGACAACCTCGTGCGGGACGACCTGCCCAATCGAAATCACCAGGTCATAGGACGGGTCGAGGATGCGCCGGTTGAGTTCGATGTCGACCGGTGTGTCCATCAGGCCCTCGCTGATCTCGCTTACATACGCCCCCGGGATCTGTCCGATCCGGACCACGTCGTCCCGCCAGTTGTGTACCAGCAGGGAGGCCGGATCGACCGTGTCCCCGAAAAAGGCGCGGCTTTCCTCCGGGGATATCGGCTGGTGCGTGCCCAATGCGGGCAGGATGTCCACTTCGCACGCATCCGCGACCAGGAGGGAACGCAGCATCGCGGTGATAGGGCCGGCATACGAGTGGAACCGGGTGTAGTCGGGGGGAATCAAGAGCACTTTGCGCAGCGGGCGACCGGTGCGGGCCAGTGCCTGCCCGAGGGCTTGCCGGATTTCGGTGTCGGTGATGCGCCCACAGTCCCCGGCTTCGATCGCCAGGGAAGGGGAGCAAAAACCATCGGTTTGGGTCGTGGACATGCGCGACTCCTTTCGTAGGCCTTGTCAGGCGTTGTAGGTGTTCGAGACGGTGTCCCCGCCGCGGCCGGTCCAATTGGTATGGAAGAACTCTCCCCGCTCCCGGTCGACCCGCTCGTAGGTGTGTGCGCCAAAGTAGTCGCGCTGTGCCTGCAGCAGGTTTGCCGGCAGACGCGCACTCCGGTATCCGTCGAAATAGGACAGTGCGGAAGTGAACGCGGGAGCCGGAATGCCATGGGTGGCACAGGCGGCGACGACGCGTCTCCACCCGGCCTGGGAGGCATCGATTTCCGTTTGGAAGAAGGGGTCCAGGAGCAGATTGGCCAATTCGGGTTCCCGGTCGAACGCCTCTTTGATTTTGCCGAGGAACACGGAGCGGATGATACAGCCTCCCCGCCACAGAAGCGCGATGCCGCCGTAATCGAGGCTCCAGCCGTAGGTCTCTGCGGCTGCCCGCAGCAGTGCGTAACCCTGCGCGTACGAGATGATCTTGGAGGCATACAACGCGTCGCGGATGTCGCGGACAAACGCCGCGCGGTCGCCGTCAAAGACGGGAGCCGGACCGGACAGGATCGAGGAAGCCGCGACCCGCTCCTCCTTGATCGCGGAGAGGCAGCGCGCGAAGACCGCTTCGTTGATCAGAGTCAGCGGAATGCCCTCGTCCAGCGCGGCGACCGAAGTCCATTTGCCGGTGCCTTTCTGGCCGGCCGTGTCGAGAATGAGGTCGACCACGGCGTTCCCGTCTTCGTCCCGGTATCCGAGGATGTCCCGCGTGATTTCGATCAGATAGCTCTCCAGACTGCCGCGGTTCCACTCGTCAAACACCTCGAACATTTCCTCGTTGGTCATGCCCAGGTAGGTTTTCATGATCTGATAGGCTTCGCAAATGATCTGCATGTCTCCGTATTCGATGCCGTTGTGGGTCATTTTGACAAAATGCCCGGCCCCGTCGCTCCCGACCCAGTCACAGCAGGGAACGCCGTCCGTCTTGGCCGCGATCGCCTGAAAGATCGGCTTGACAGAAGGCCAGGCCGCCGGAGATCCTCCCGGCATGATGCTTGGGCCTTTGAGCGCGCCTTCTTCGCCGCCGGAAACACCGGTGCCGATGTAGAGCAGGCCGTGGGACTCGACATACGCGGCCCGGCGGATGGTGTCCGGGAAATGGGAATTGCCGCCGTCGATGATGATGTCCCCGGGATCAAGCAGTGGAATGAGCCGATCGATGAAATCGTCCACCGGTTTGCCCGCTTTGACCATCAGCATCACTTTGCGCGGTTTTTCCAGCGCTTCGACCAGTTCTTCCAGGGAATAGGTGCCGGTGATGGCCATGCCTTTGGCGCGTGTCTCGATAAAGTGGGTCACTCGCTCGGTCGTCCGGTTGTAGACCGCGACGGAAAAGCCCTTGTCCGCCATGTTCATGACGAGGTTTTCGCCCATGACGGCGAGGCCGATCAGTCCGATATCCGCTTTTTTCATTCCTTTTTCCTCCTCGTTCACGCTTGGGTGGTTTTCCAGGGCGGATGTTCTGGCAGACAGGTGTCAAACACGTCCAGCAGCGATTGGGCATAGTCGCCTGCGTAGCTGCCCTGTAGGAAGCGGTCGAGCGCTTCGTCGAGGAAGCGCTTCCAGGCGTTCTCCTCGTCTCCTGGGTTGATCGGGTAAAAACCCGCCCTGTTCGCGTCCGCTGCTGCCTTGTCGCCCGGGGCGTCGCCCACCATCAGGATGTCTTGTGCCCGATAGCGGCCTTCCATCGCGTGCCGGATGATTTCCTTTTTGGACCCCATCTCCTGTCCCGCGATCACCTTGACATAGTCTGCCAGTCCGTGTTCGGCCCACTCCCGGACCAGGGCTTCCCCCGGCGTCGCGGAGCAGACCACGATGTCCGCGACTTCCTGCAGCTTCTCGAGACTTTCCCGGACATAAGGAAAGGGGGGCACGCCGTGTACGATCTGGCCGATTGAGGCGTTGACCGCTTTGGACCAGCCGAGCGCGCGGACCAGGACCGGATCGTTTGTACGAGCCGTTTCCACTTCCAGTGCGGGCTCTCCGAGTTTGGTTTCGCGTTCCATCCAGTCCCGCAGCGCGCCGGTCTCCGGGGACTTATATCCGCGCCGCAGCACCTCCTCCCGTTCCGAGAGCAGGTCGAACACCCGGATCAACGCGGGGAACCGGTTGATGCCGCGCCATTTGGAGTAAAGGTTGACGAACTCCGCGGCCTCGCGGACGTATTTTGACACATACTGGAGATCCCAGCTGTTGATGATGTTGGGGATGAAACATTCCTTGTGCTTGATTTCCATGCTGTCGAAGGCGCATCCGTCGGAGTCGATGCAGATGAGCCGGTCGTGCGTTTTCTTAAAATCAAGCAGAGGCTGATGAGGGACGGACATGGTATTCTCCTGTTCTGCCGCGTGGACCCGCGGCCGGTTGTGAACTCATTTCCGAACGGTTTGAGGCTCGTAGGGCGGAAGGATTTTCTCTGCAAAATAGGGGCGGAGCCGAGCAAAACGCATTCGCCCATCGACCAGTGGGACACTGACCCAGTCCTCGCCGACCAGCGGCCGCGCGTAACGGACAAAGTCGTCAGTGACATCCGTTTTGTCGTGCGAGAGCCACGCGGCGGGAAACGTGCGCTCGGAGTTGGCCACCGTCTCCAGCGGCACTTTTCCGTAAGATACGGAGTAGACGGGGCCCGGTGCGCGAAACAGGGTGGACATGAATCCGTTGCCCTCCTCCATGGCGATCCGCACGGCCTGCTGACCCAACCGGTAGGCTTCGTCAAGATCCACCGGCGAGGCGGACAGAATCGAACCGCGCTGGTCGGTGCCCGGCACCTGACAGCGGGCGGTACCGCGGACGGCCAATCCCTTGTCGTTGAGGTAGTTGGTCACAGCCTGGGCCGCGGTCGTGCGGCTGGCGGAGAACTGCGTGTGCCCGAACGAATCGCTGGTCCGGCCGATGTCGCCGACGTCAAAGC
>JAAYKS010000310.1 GCA_012522285.1 Clostridiaceae bacterium
ACTTATTGCGCTCCGCGTATTGACAAGCGTATCATCTTCCTATAAACAAGTACTATGTCACTAACAGGAGGTAAAACAATGTCTCAGGATTCTATTTTTGAAAGTGTTAAAAACATCCTGGTCGAGCAGCTTGGCGTCGACGCCGGCGACGTGGCCATGGAATCCAACTTCATTGATGATTTGAACGCCGATTCTCTCGATATCGTCGAACTGATCATGGCGATGGAGCAAGAATTTGGAATTTCGATACCGGACGAGGAAGCGGAGCGGATCAAATCCGTCGGCGACGCCGTTCAGTTCATCAAGTCCAACCAGTAATCCACTGTTCGATGGACAAGGGATGGAATCGACCGCCGTTGGATTTCGAACGGCGGATCGGTTATTCATTTACAGACAAGAGCCTGCTGGCGCAGGCTCTTACTCATTCTACCTATGCATACGAAAACCGTGCGCGCAAGGTGCCGGACAACGAGCGGCTCGAGTTTTTGGGAGACAGCATCCTGGGGCTCGCGGTAGGCCGCGCGCTGTTTGATGACGATCCCTCCCTTACAGAGGGGGATATGACCGCCATGCGGGCTCTGGTCGTCTGTGAGCAATCCCTGGCCGAGGCGGCCCGGCGGATCGGACTGGGGAAGGAGTTGCTGCTGGGCGTCGGAGAAGACCGGACTGGCGGCAGGGACAAGGACTCCAATCTTTCCAATGCGATGGAGGCTTTGTATGGAGCCGCCTTTCTCGATGGCGGTTATGATCATGCCAGTGCCCTGGTGCTCCGGCTTATGCGCGACATCCTGGATCGCGCGCTGGCCGGCAAGCTGGTCCGCGACTACAAAAGCCGACTCATCGAATGGGCACAGGCATGTGTCCCTCCCCGGAAAATCGAATTTGTACTGGCGAAGGAAACCGGGCGGGAACACGAGCGGATTTTCACCAGCCGGGTGGAGCTCGACGGGGAATTGTACGGAGAAGGGACCGGCAGGAGCAAGAAAGAATCCGAACAGGCCGCCTCCAGGGAGGCCCTCCGCAGATTGGCTCCAGACTGATGCGGGCGGACGGCACATCGGATTCCGGCGTACGTCCGTAACCGAAAATGCGCGAACGTGTATGCTATAATACGTTGAATCATTCCGATGCAGGGAGCAGATATGCATCTCAAGTCACTGGAAATTTTCGGTTTCAAGTCTTTTCCCGAAAAGACGGTAATCGAGTTCAATAAAGGGGTCACCGCGATCGTCGGACCCAATGGCAGCGGCAAATCGAACATCACGGACGCCATCCGTTGGGTGCTGGGCGAACAAAGCGTCAGAACACTGCGCGGCGACCGGATGGAAGATGTCATCTTTTCGGGTACGCAAACCCGCAAAGCCATGGGGTATGCGGAAGTCTCGATCACGATCGACAACGCGGACGGCAAACTCCCGATCGATTATGCAGAGATTCAAGTCACCCGCCGGTTGTACCGGTCGGGCGAAAGCGAGTATTTGCTCAACCGCACACCCTGCCGGCTCAAGGACATCACGATGTTTTTTATGGACACCGGCTTGGGCCGCGACGGATATTCGATCGTCGGGCAGGGCAAGGTGGACAGCATCCTGAGCAACAAGCCGGAAGACCGGCGTCGGGTGTTTGAAGAGGCATCCGGCATCGTCAAGTTCAAGACCCGCAAACTGGAAGCGGAACGGCGCCTTGCGGCGACCGAGCAGAACATGATCCGGATCGACGACATTCTCAACGAATTGTCACTGCAGATCGGGCCGCTCGCGGAACAATCGGAACGGGCGAAAAATTACCTGCGGCTGCACGATGCGCTGCGCGAAAAAGAGATCTCCCTGTACCTCGACACCATCCGGCGGGCGATGGAACAGATGCAGACCTGCGAAGCGGAATCCACGGACCTGTTGGACCGGCTGGCAAAACAAACCGAGACGGTGGAAAAACTGCGGGAAAGCAGTCGCGGTTATACGGAAGAAACCCATGTGATCGATGCGGCGATCGCAGAGAACCACCGCAAGACGATGGTGCTCAACGACGAAGCAAACTCCTTGTCCGCGTCGGATCGGATCGACCGGGACCGCATCGAGCAGATCCGGCTGCGCATGCAGGAGAGCGGCGTGGAGCGCGAAGCGACCGAACAGCGGATCGGAGCACTGGACGAGGAGATCGCCACCCGCGCGAAAAAGGAAGCGGACCTCCTGCGGAGCAAGACCGGTTTTGACGTCCGGCTCGCTGCCGCCGAGAAGGAAATGTCGGCGATTCTTGCGACGCTCGGAGAAGTCGAGCGCGCAGCCGAGGACGCCAAGTCCCGTCTGGAAAAACTCCAGGACACCCTATACGACAAAAAAGAGCAGGCAGGGCAGACCCGCGGACAGGTCGGCCTCATTGAGTCGCGGCGAAAAACGGTGGAGCGGGAAATCGCCGCGGCCATCAGCGAACGCGATCAGGTTTCCCTGCGGACGGAAGAAGCCGAGACCGGACTGCGCGCGCTGGCGATCCGCCTGACAGCCGCGGAGACCGAACAAGCCGAAGCGTCCACCGCACTGGAAGCGGCACGGGCACGCGCGGTCGAAACCAAGACCGCCTTGGAAACGCTCAAAATGGACCTCGCCAACCGCAAGTACCGGATTGCGACATTGACCGATCTGGAACGCAACCGCGAAGGATATTCCGATACCGTCAAACAGATCATGGATCGCAAGTCGCCGGGTGTGATTGGCACCGTCGGGGATTTGCTGCAGGTTGCGGAGCGCTATGAGACCGCGATCGAGGTCGCGTTGGGCAATGCGATCCAAAACATCGTGACCGACACCGAGGCAACCGCCGCGCGGGAGATCGAGCACCTCAAGCAACATAGACTCGGACGCGCGACCTTTATGCCCCTCACGACGGTAACAGGCCGTACGCTGGACGCCAGACAAGCCGAGCGCGCCTCCCGGATGACGGGATACGAAGGGCTGGCCTCCGACCGGGTACAGGCCGAATCCGCCTATGCGGGGGTGGTACAGAATCTACTGGGACGCATCGTCCTGGTCGACACGCTCGACCATGCACTCGCGATGGCGCGTGCGTTTGGCTACACCTTCCGGATCATCACGCTGGAAGGGGAGGTCCTGATTCCAGGCGGTTCCATCACTGGTGGC
>JAAYKS010000311.1 GCA_012522285.1 Clostridiaceae bacterium
CGCCATACCAGCCGGGCCATGGTATTTCAAGATCTGGATCTGGAGGCGTACAAAACAGAGGAGGCCTCCGACTCTCCCGCGGCCTGGGCCGCGTCGCATGCCGGGGACGACTGGGTGCAAAAGACCCGGGGCGGGCTCATGCTACGCGCCTGGCACTTTCCAGCATCACAGCCTTCCCGGCGTTGGGCGGTGCTCGTCCACGGGTATACCGGGAGTGCCGAGATGTGCTTCCCCTGGGCAAAACGGTTTCATGAACGGGGATTCCATGTGCTGGCGGTGGACTGCCGGGCACACGGGCGCAGTGAAGGGCAGTACATCGGGATGGGCTGGCCCGACCGGCACGACCTCACGAGCTGGACCCGCAAAATCGAAGCGGTCGATCCCGGGGCCCGGATCGTGCTGTACGGGGTGTCCATGGGAGCTGCGACCGTGATGATGGCCTCGGGGGAACGATCCCTTGCACCGGGTGTCGCCTGTGTCGTGGAAGATTGCGGCTATACCTCGGTGTACGACGAGTTTGCGCACCGCGGGCGGCGGATGTTCCACGTTCCGCCTTTTCCCGTGATCCACCTGACTTCACTGGTCTGTCTGTTCCGCTGCGGCTGGTCGCTCATCGGGGCGTCCGCGATCCGGCAGATCCGGAAGCATAAACTCCCGATGCTGATGATCCACGGGGAAGAGGACGACTATGTTCCTTTCCCGATGGTACACCGGCTCTACGCCGCGGCGCGGGGGCCCAAAGAGTGCTACACGGTTCCGGGAGCGGGCCACGGGCTGTCCTCTGCGGTCGATCCGCAGTACTGGGACAGAGTGTTTTCTTTTATTGACTCCCATCTGCCGATGGAAGACCTACGTTGATGAGAGTGAAAAATCATCCCCTGGTGCAGGCGCTGTCCGCGCTCCGGGGCAATCCGCGCGCCTGTCTGGTGGCAGAGCCGCTGTGGGGGATCGGGTATTTCCTGTACGCTCCCTATGCCACACTGTACATGTCCCGGCTCGGGGTCAGCGACACCCGCATCGGAGTACTGCTGACGGTCGGGATGATGGTCCAGCTGGCGGCGCTGTTATTTGGCAGTGTCCTGATCGACCGATTTGGCCGGCGGTGGACGACGTTTGTGCTGGGGCTGGTGTGCTGGTGTCTGCCCGCCGCCGTCTGTATGTTCGCGCAAGGGTTCTGGTGGTTTTTCGCGGCCACCGTTCTAAACGGTTTTATGATGGTCGAAACCATTTCCTGGAACTGTCTGCTGGTGGAAGACGCGGAGCCTGCACGGCTGGTGGACATGTACACCTGGATCACGGTGGCCGGACTGCTGGCGGTCTTTTTTGCCCCCGCCGCGGGCTGGATGGTGCGCCGTATGACACTGGTCCCCGCGATCCGGTACGTCTACGGCTTCGCGTTTGTGATGATGACCGCCAAGACCGTGATCCTGTTTTTCACCTCGCGGGAAACCCGGCAGGGGAAGGCGCGGATGGAGGAGACCCGGGGAGTGCCGTATGCACAACTGCTCGCGCAGTACAGCGGGGTGCTTGGCCGCATCCTGAGGTCGCCGGCGACACTCCAGGTGCTCGCGATCATCGTGCTGCTCAACATCACGAATATGGTGGCCAACACCTACTTCGCATTGTTTGCGACACGCAATGCCGGGGTGCCGGAATGGGTCGTCTCCTATTTCCCGATCGCGCGCGCTTTGATCATGCTGGTGTTCATCTTTGGCATCCAGCACCGACTGTCTCGTTTCCCGATCCGCAAGCCGATGATCGCCGGTCTGGCGGCCTACGTCCTGGCGATCGGGCTGTTGTTGCTGTCGCCTTCCGCCGGATTTGCCGCGCTGGCGGGCTATGTGCTCCTGGACGCGTTCGCGTATGCGCTGGTCTGGCCGCGGCGAAACTCGCTGATCGCGCTCTACGTGGATCCCGACGAGCGGGCGCGCATCACCGGGCTGTTGTACGTGCTGATGATCGCGGTCGCCTCTCCGTTCGGCTGGATCACCGGATCGCTGTCCGAGCTTGACCGCGCGTATCCGTTTGTTTTGAGTCTGCTTCTCTTTGCCGGGTGTGCCGTGCTGCTGGTTCGTTCCCGCACGCTGGCTGCCGGAAACGCGGGTGTAAAACCCGACGAACCCATACAGGAGGTCAGCACATGAAAGTAATTGTGATCGGTGGCAGTGGCCATGTCGGCACCTATCTAGTGCCCCGTCTGGTGCGGCAGGGTGCCGAGGTGGTGTCTGTCAGCCGCGGAAAACGCGAACCCTATACGCCGGACAGGGCTTGGGGCGAGGTGGAGCACGTGTCAGTGGATCGGACGGAAGAGGAAAAAGGCGGGGGGTTCGGCAGGAAAATCGCCGCCCTCAAGCCCGACGTCGTCATCGACATGATCAATTTCCGCCTGGAGAGCGCGCAGCAGATCGTGGAGGCTCTCCGGGGGGAGATCTCGCATTATCTGTATACGTCTTCGGTGTGGGGCCACGGCATGTCCACCCTGCTGCCCGCGGGGGAAAACCAGTCCCGCCATCCGTTTGCGGAGTACGGCATCCAGAAAACCGCCACAGAAGAATTTCTGCAGGAAGCATTTGCCAGGTACGGATTTCCCTCGACTTCCGTGCTTCCCGGCCACATCACCGGACCGGGATGGGCGTGCATCAATCCCTGCGGCAACTTCGATCCGCAAGTATTTGGCAAGATCGCGCGAGGGGAAGAGATTGCGATCCCGCATTTCGGCAGGGAGACGGTGCACCATGTGCACGCGGACGATGTCGCGAAGGTCTTTCAGCAAGCGATGACGCACAGAAAACAGGCGGTCGGGGAGTCTTTTCACGCGGTCTCCCCCCAGGCACTGTCGCTCGCGGGTTTTGCGGACGCCATGTACCGGTGGTTCGGCAAAACGCC